>CACZQQ010000032.1 GCA_902783355.1 uncultured bacterium | reverse complement strand
GTTGGTCTGCGCAATCTGTTTCGTCTGCGGCCGCCAAAGTGGCGCCCGCTCAGCTTGGCCTGCGCAATCTGCCGCGGCGGCGGGCGCGGACTGCGGTTTTCTTGCGCCGCGACTGCGGCCGCCAAAGTGGCGCCCGCTCAGGTTGGAAAGCCCTTGCGGCTGCAGGGGCGGCCGCCGCCTGTCGCCTGTCGCATGTCGCGCGTCCTTGCGCGCCGCATGTCGTCATTCGGGAGGGTCGCGCTCCCGCGCGACCGCTGCATGCCCTTCGTCGCAAGTCGCTTGTCGCATGTCGCGCGTCCTTGCGCGTCGCCCGCCGTCCCCCCATGGAAAATCCCCAAAAATCCCATAAATGCTAATTTCTTTGAGATTATGCAGTTATCAACTTGTAATCCATGAAAAGCGTATTACGTTGACAGGGTGGAGGGCGGGGGATGGAGCCTATCCCTAAATAAGGCGTTTTTTTTGCGCGGCCGGCTTGCAGTCCGCCGACTTTGCATTATATTGTTACTATCGCCTTGATTCTATCACTTCAACAAAAAAACCAATGAGGCCTTTTGCATGAACGAGCTGCAGCCTGAGAAGATCTTCGAGACCGGCCTTTTGTACCACCACTACGCCAACACGGCGTATCCCTTGACGCCGGGGTCCTTCATGGCCTACAAGGTGACGGATGCCGACGCCATCCGCGCGCTGCTCAAATCGGAGTGGCGTCAGACGCAGGCGTTCTGTCTCTACCTGCACATCCCCTTCTGCAAGACGCGCTGCCGCTTCTGCGAATACGTCGTCCTCGAGAACGCGGGCGAGGAGATCGAGAACGAATACACCGACTTGCTTCTCAAGGAGATGGAGATGTACGCCCCGCTGGTGGCAGGCAAGCCTGTCATCGGCTTCGACATTGGCGGCGGGACGCCCCTGAAGCTCTCCGTGGAGAACCTGACGCGGCTCGCGCAGGGGGCGGAGGCGCTCTTCGCAATCCGGCCGGGCGTGGTCCGCAGCATCGAGACGACGCCCCTCATCGCGGCAAAGGAGCCGGAGAAGCTGCAGGCCGTCCGCGCCCTCGGCTTCCAGCGCATCAGCATGGGCCTTCAGACGGTCTCGCCGCGCCTCCTGGCGGAACTGGGGCGCGACGGGGAGCCCCATATCTACGAGCAGGCCGTCCGCAACATCCGCAAGGCCAAATTCGAGCAGTTCAACATCGACCTGATGTATGGCTTCCTCAACCAGAACGACAGCGACCTGGAGGCGACCATCCGCTACGCGATCGCCCTGAAGCCGACGCAGATCACCCTCTACCGCAACCGCTACAAGGGGACGAAGCTCGAGGCGGAGGCCGACGGCGTCTCCCTCTACAAGGCCATGCGGCAATATCATCTTGCATACCAAATACTTATAGAAAACGGCTACCAGGCCAACATCGGCAAGAACACCTTCAGCTGCAAGGCAGGCGACTGGGGCACGAGCGACTATCTGACCCATCGCGTCATCGAGGGGACGCCCTATCTCGGCCTCGGGCTGGGGGCGCAGAGCTTTGGCGAGAACTACCTCTCCTACAACAGCGGCGCCGCCACAAAGCGCCTGGAGGCCTACAGGGCGCAGGTCCTCGCGGGAGAGTTCCCCCTGCAGGACATCTATGCGCTGCCCCTGGAGGAATGCATGGCCAAGATGGCGGCCGTCGCCTTCTATTTCGGCTTCATCGACCTGAAAAGCTTCGAGGCGCGCTTCGGGAAAGCCCTCGCGGAGGCCTATCCGCGAGAATACAAGTACGTGCTGGACAAGAAGTTCATGGAAGTCGTCGACGGGCGCCTCATCCTGACCCGCCACGGCGCCGACTATGTCAACGGCGTAATCCCCCTCTTCTACTCCGAACGCTCGAAGGCGGAGCTCGTCAGGCTCTATGAGAAGAAGCAGGATCCTGCCAATGAAGGAGAAAAACTCTTCCTTTCAACCTACAGCATTGAAAAGTACGACCGTCCTTCCGTGACGACGGACGTGGTGGCCATGACCATCGGCGCGGAGGAGGCCGACAACTACCGGCGCCCCCGCAGGGAGTACCTCTCCCTCCTGCTGATCCGGCGCGCCGAACACCCCTTCATGAAGCGGTGGGCCCTGCCCGGCGGCTTCCTGCGCCACGGCGAGACCGTGGAGCACTGCGCCCAGCGGGAGCTCTTCGAGGAGACGGGCCTGAACACGGACGCCCTCCATCCGCTGGGCTGCTTCAGCGCCGCAGGCCGCGACCCGCGCGGCTGGATCATCTCCAACGCCTTCCTCGCCATGGTCGGCAAGGAGGACCGCGCCCTCATGTTCGGCGACGACGCCATGGACGCCCAGTGGTTCCGCCTCCAGTTCGCGGAGGACGGTGGCACGCTCACGCTGACCCTCGCCCATGCGGACGTCCGCCTGCAGGCCGTCCTGAAGGTGCGCACCAACGCCTTCGGGCAGCACGCCTTCGACATCGTCTCCTCCGACCTGGCCTTCGACCACGCCAAGATCATCGCCACGGCGCTGAAGAACCTCCAGTCGCCTGAATATTTGCAGCGCCTCGCCTTCGCCTTCCTGCCGGAGGAGTTCACCGTCAACGAATTGCAGACCGTCCACGAGCTCCTGCTGGGCAGGCCCCTCCTCGCCGCCAACTTCCGCCGCAAGGTCATGCCGCTGCTGCAGCCGGCCGGCCGCACGACATCGGGGGACGGCCACCGCCCCGCCGCCATCTACACGCGCAACAGCAACACCGTCCTCTAACCAAAAAGGAGAAATCCACATGGCCACATCCATCTCCCCCAACGCCGATCCGTCCACGCGCTTCAGCCGCCTCAAGGGCATGCTGTGGGGCCTCGTCGTCGGCGACTGCCTCGGCTCCCCCATCCAGTTCATGGGAAAGGACGCCCATCCGCATATCACAGAAATGATTCCCTGCAAATACTTTAAAACACCTGCCGGCTATTGGACGGACGATTCCTCCATGGCCTTCTGCGTCATGGAGAGCGTCGTCCGCTGCGGCGGCTACAACCTGGAGGACATCGGCAACAACTTCGTGCGGTGGTTTGACGAAGGCTTCTGGTCAAGCCTGCCCTCCGCCTTCGACGTCGGCGGCGCCACCCTCTTCGCCGTCCGGCAGATCAACTACGGGAACCTGAAGAACGGCGACGAGGAGACGCAGGGCAACGGCAGCATCATGCGCTTCGCCCCCAGCTATGTCCTGAACTGCGGCAACGCGGACAACAGGATCCTGCACGAGATCAGCGACCTGACCCACAACAGCAGCAAGGTGCGCGAGACCGTCGACCTGATGGCGAGAATCTGCGACGAGCACATGCAGGGGCGGCGGACGAGCGTCCGCTCCATCTACCATACGCGCGCCGAGGTCAACAACTCCGGCTGGGCGGTCTCCACCCTGCAGGCCGCCCTGTGGGCCTTCGAGACGACCGCCACCTTCGAGGAGGCTCTCGTGGCCGCCGTCAACCTGGGCGGCGACGCCGATTCCATCGGGGCCGTCTGCGGCCAGATCGCCGGCGCCTACTACGGCTACGAGGCAATCCCCGCCCGCTGGGTCGATGCCGTCAAGACACGCGCCAAGGTCAACGACCTCATCGAGGCCTTCATCAAGTGCTGTGACAAGTAACTCCTTGAATACCAATGAGTTATATATAAAACGCGAGACGCGCTGACGGCGCTTATTCCGCGTCTTCCTCCAGTGCGCGGTAGCGCGCCAGCGCGTCGCGGTAGCAGGGGGCCAGGTCGCGCCGAGGCTGGACGGCGACGGCGGTCTGGCAGAAGGCGGCCGTCAGCTCCGGCAGGGGGATTGCGCCGCAGACGGCGGCGGCGCGCATGGCCGCGCCGAGGGCGCAGGCGTTGGTCGTGGGCGCGACCTCCACACGGGCCTGGAAGACGTCCGCGATGATCTGCCTGAAGGCGCCTGCCTTCGAGGCGCCGCCCGTCAGCCGGATGCGGTCGACGGGTTCCTGCAGCCAAAGCGTATGCAGCCGCATGGAGAGCGCCTGCGATTCCAGCAGCGCGCGGATGCGGCAGGCCGCCGTCGCGGCCTGCCAGTCGAAATTGGGCCGCGGCTTCGGCGAGAGCACAAGCGGCGTGGATTCCGTACTATAATAAGGTAATAGGAGGCGTCCGTCGTTGCCTGGCGGCGTCTGGCGGCACGCCTCCTCGTCAAAGAACTCCCACGAGACGCCGCATTCGTCCTTGACGCGTTCGCGCGCCAGCGAGCCGTTGGAGAAGCAGATCAGGCTCATGAAGCCGCCGGCGGGATTTCCGAAGACGTGGCCGCAGCCCTGCGGGTCGGTCCTGAAGTCGTCCATGCGGCCGAAGAAGGTGTCGCTGGTGCCGAGGCTGATGCCCGCGCAGCCGGGCAGCCCCGCGCCCGTGCCGACGAGGCTGGAGGGGTTGTCGCCCGTCCACGCCGCCACGGGCGTGCCCGCCGTCAGGCCGAATTTGGCGAAGTAGGGATGGAGGCCTCCCGCGACGGTGGCGGAGGGCGCGGCCTTCGGCAGACGCTCCAGAAGGCCGTTGGCGGTAAATTCTGCTATCTCCTTGTCCCACAACATATTATGTAGATTAAGAAGATTCATGCCCGCGCCGTCGCCATAGTCGATGGGGGCGTTGCCGCCGCACAGGACGGCGCACAGGAAGGAGCTGGCCAGATGGATGGCGGCGGTGGCGGCGTAGGCCTCCGGCTCATGCTTGGCGAAACGGCGTATCTGCGCTGCGGGAAAGCGTTCGATGGCAGGGCTTCCCGTGTCCTGCTGAAGCCGCCCGCCGAAGCGCGCCGTCAGTTCGGCGCATTCGGCCGACGTGCTGCGGTCCATCCAGATGGGAGAGACAGGGCGCGCGAGGCAGGGGCGCAGTTGCGCCGACAGGCTGCCTTCAGGCGACAGCGTGCGCATCGCGTCCGCAAAGTTCGCCTTCAGATAGACGGTGGCGTGCTGCTGCGCGGCGCCCGCGATGCCGCGAATGGCGGCCATCGGGATGCCCGTCGCCGCGAGGCGCTCCAACAGCAACTCCATGCCGTCCAGCCACATCATGGGATCGGCCTGCCGCACCAGCGGGTCGTCGCAGGGGATGAAGCCCGACGACGCGCCGTATGACGGGAGGTCGGCGCCGAAATTGACCGCCGCCTCCGCCTTGAGCGCGCCGTCGGCCGCGTCGATGACGACGGCCTTGACGCCCTGCGTGCTGGCGTCGATGCCCAGATAGAGGTTCATCAGATTTCAGTCTCCGTCGTGCCGCCGAGGAACTTGGGGAGGCTCTTGCCGACCTTGCGCCAGTGGGCGTATTCGGCGGCGGCGGTGAAGAGGGCGTCGCCAGAGGAGTTCAGCGCGGTCTCGACGGAATCCTGCACGACGCCGATGATGAAGCCGACGCCCACCACCTGCATGGCGATGTCGGCGGAGATGCCGAAGATGGAGCAGGCCATGGGGATGAGCAGCAGCGAGCCGCCGGCCACGCCGGAGGCGCCGCAGGCCGCCACGGTGGCGAGGATGGAGAGGAGGAAGGCGCGCGCCAGCGTCAGCTCGATGCCCATGGTGTGGGCGGCGGCGAGCGTCATGACGGTGATGGTGACGGCCGCGCCGTCCATGTTGATGGTGGCGCCCAGGGGGATTGAGACGCTGTAGAACTCGCGGTCGAGGCCGAGGCGTTGGCAGAGGCGCATGTTGACGGGGATGTTGGCTGCGGAGGAGCGTGTGAAGAAGGCGGTGACGCCGCTTTCACGTATGCATCTCCACACCAACGGGTAGGGATTTGCGCGGACGGCGAGGGCGACCAGGATGGGGTTCAGGACGAGGGCGGTGAAGAGCATGCAGCCCACCAGCAACGCCAGCAGCTTGCCGTAGACGGTGAAGATGGCCAGCCCGCTGGTCGCCACGCTGGAGAAGACGAGGCCCAGAATGCCGAAGGGGGCCAGATTGATGATCCACTTCACCACCTGGCCGATGACGTTGGAGAGGTCGTCCAATGTGTGCAGCGTCTCCGGCTTGGCGAATTTCTTGGCCAGGACGCCGATGACGACGGCCCAGAAGAGGATGGAGAGGTAGCTGCCGCTCGCGATGGCCAGGATGGGATTCGATACCATGCCAACTAATTGGCTTTCAAGCACTTCGAATACGCCGCCTGGCGCGCTCTCCACGGCCTCGACGCCCTCCAGCGACATGGAGACGGGGAAGGCGAAGCTGGCGGCGACGGCGACAAGGGCCGCCAGCAGGGTCGTGAGGAGATATTCGAAGATGACGAAGCCGAAGCGGCGGTCGAAGCCTGTCTGGTTGTGGCAGAGGGAGGAGATGACGAGCGTGAAGACGAGCAGCGGCGCGATGGCCTTGAGGGCGCCCACGAAGAGGCTGCCCAAGATGCCGATGAAGGTCGCCTGCGGGACCAGCAAGCCCAAGACGGTGCCCAGAATGAGTCCGATGAGAATGCGCTGCGGGAGGGAAAGGCGGGAAAGGAGGCTTTTGGAGGCGGTCATGGTTCTTGTTTTCCTATCTTATTGCAAATCAATTAGTTACTGAAATCTGCCCTGCTGGCGGAGGGCCGCGGCGGCGGCCTCGCGCTGTCGGCAGATGGCGGCCCAGCTGGGCAGCGTCGGCCGGATTTCGGCCAGCTCCTTCAGGGCCTTCGGGATGTCGATCTTCTGGGGGCAGGCCTTCACGCAGGCGCCGCAGCGGATGCAGGCGTCGGGCTGCTTGTCGGGCGGCAGCGAATCCAGCTGCATGGAGACGGTCATGGAGGGGTCGAAATGGACGTCGTTGTAGCAGTTGAGGAGGCGCGGGATGTCGAGCTGGCGGGGGCAGCCGTCGCAGCAGTAGCGGCAGCCCGTGCAGGGCAGCGCGTCCTTGAGGCCCTCGGCGATCTCCAGCAGGAGGGCGCTCTCCGCGTCGGTCAGGGGCGCGCCCTCCGAGAAGGTGCGCACGTTCTCCTCCAGCTGCGCCATGCTGGACATGCCGCTGAGGACGACCTTCACCTGCGGGAGGCGCTGCAGCCAGCGGAAGGCCCAGGCGGCGGCGCTCTCCTGCGGCCGCGCCGTGCGGAGACGGGCGGCGGCCTCCGCGGGCAGGCTGGCCAGCTTGCCGCCGCGCACGGGCTCCATGACCCACACGGGAATGCCGCGCTCCGCCAGAAGCGCGCATTTGGCCTCGGCGTCCTGCAGCGTCCAGTCGAGGTAGTTGAGCTGGATCTGGCAGAACTCCATGGCGTCGCCGAAGCGGTCGAGGAAGCGCTTCATGTTGTCGAGGCGGCCGTGGGCGGAGAAGCCGAGGTGGCGGATGCGACCCAACTTCTTCTGTTGCACGAAGTAATCAACAATTCCCCATCGGGCGTCCTCATAGACGTCGATGGAGTTCTCGTAGACGTTGTGCATGAGGTAGAAGTCGAAGTAGTCGACCTGGCACTTCTGGAGCTGCTCCTTGAAGAGCGGCTCGGGGTAGTGCGTCTCGGAAATCTGGTGGCCGGGGAACTTGTCCGCAAGGTAATAGCTCTCTCGCGGATATTTCTTTAGCAAGCGTCCGGCGACCAGCTCGGAGAGGCCGTTCAGATAGGGGTAGGCGGTGTCGAAGTAGTTGACGCCATGCGCGACGGCGTAGTCGAAGAGCGCGGCGCACTGCGCCTCGTCCACCGTCTTGTCGGCCTTCGTCGGCAGCCGCATCAGCCCAAAGCCTAGCCGTGAAATCTTAAGTCCTTGAAAATCACTGTATTGCATTATCACCGTCTCCTGCAGCGCATCCATTGTACAAGCGGTGCGGCGAAGCACATGCGCTTAATGTAATGCCAATGTCCCCGTTCGATTGCTTTTTCTGCGCCGCGTCTGCGGGCGCGGGCTGTGGATTTTTTGCGCCGCATCTGCGGGCGCCAAAGTGGCGCCCGCTCAAGTTGGAAAAACCGCCCGCTCAAGTTGGCGCGCGCGGGAGGGCCGCGCTTGTCCTGTGCCGGCGGCTTTCATTCATCCGCGCGCGGGGCGTTGCTGCGCTCTTCGACGAGGGCGGCCATCTCCTCGGGGGTTATCTTTTCGAGGCGGACATTGGCGAAATAGGTGACGCCGACGGGCCAGAAGGCATAGAGTCGCACCTTCATGAGCGTCGTGTGGGGCGAGCGGGCGGTGGGATTGAACCCGATGGTGAAGGTCTGCCATTCGTCGGCGGAGAGGCGCGTGGCATCCAGCCGCGTCTGGTAGGAGTCCACGAGCATGTCGCGCTTCGGGTGCTTCCGGAAGCCCTTGACCCAGACGTAGGCGCCGGCCGTCCCCCTGACCTCCGCCGTCAGCTTGTAGTCCTGCCCCGGCTCCACCGCAAACAGCACTGAATCCAGCAGGACGCCATGGTTGCCGCCGACGCTGCTGTAGTAGGGCGGTTTCGCGTAGATGGGCTTTGGCGGCCGTGCGGCGGGATTCTTGCGCCACACCGCCTCCCACGCCATCGTCTGCTTTTCCTCAAGGCGCGTGTCCAGGCGGGCGACGCGGCCGCGGAAGGGATCCTTCTCCCAGAAGGTGGTCAGGCCGTTGGCGGCCTCCCACTGCGAGGCGTCCATCTTGGGCAGGAGGAGGTCGGTTTCGGAGGCGGGCCTGGCGGGCTGGATGGTGCTGGCGGCGGCGCCCGGCTGCGCGACGGCGGCGGGCCTGCCAGACTTCTGCGGCTCCGCGGCGAGGCAGGCGGCCGACAGCAGGAGCGCCGTCAGGCAAAGGCGTGTACTATTTAGGTACATTGTTGTCGTCTCCTTTGGAGGGCGCGCCGCGGCTGCCGGCGATGGCCTTGAAGTAGGCGCCGACGAGGCTCTCGTAGGCGGCGGGCACCTTCTCGTGGTGGCTGGCGTTGGAGGCGGGCAGGCTCTCCAGCGCACCGCGACGCCGCTCGTCCAGCTGGGCGCGGTCGGCGGCCAGGATGGCGGCCCGCGCGTTCTGGAGGGAGCGGGCGGCGCTCTGGCCGAGGGCGCGCGCGTCCACGCCGCCGCCCGTCCCCAGCTGCTCCGCCGTGCGCAGCTTCTCCAACGCCTCCGACAGCTCGCCGACGGGCAGCTGCCGCGCCGACAGCCGCTGGAGGGCGGCCTCCGTGCGCTGCCGCAATTCCGCGAAATGCGCATTCGTCCGCAGGCCGGAGCCGGTGTCCTGGTCGGGCGTCTGGCCGACGAGGCCCTCGCCGCCGACGCCGGACTGCTTGCCGCCGCCCGTGGCGCCGCCCTGCGGGTCCTTGGAGCGGTCGTCGACGGTGCCGCGCTCGAAGGGGGAGCCCGTCAGGCGCGTGGGCGTCTTGCGGCCGCCCTTGCCCGTGGCCTCCTTCTCGACGAACTGGCCGGAGGAGCGCCCCGAGCGCCCTTCGCCGCTGCGACCGCCCACCTCGTTCTTGTTGGGCAGGACGTTGCCCGTGACGCCCTTGGCCTGCATGCTGTCGATGTTGCCGTCCATGACGCCCCAGCCGAGGCCCGCGTCCGTGTCGTAGGTGAAGGAGTTGGTGGAGTCCTGCACTTCGTCTTCGTCCTCCTCGCCCTCCTCCTCGATGAGGTCGCCGATGATGTCGGTGAGTTCGTCGGGGAGGTCGGTCAAGTCGGTGTCCTGCGTGAGGCCGTCCTCCTCGGCATTCCATTTGATGTAGTCCTTGGCGTCGGCGAGCCACC
>CACZQQ010000031.1 GCA_902783355.1 uncultured bacterium | reverse complement strand
TTCTGGAGGCGCTTGCGCGGCCGGCATGGGGGCGCGACTGGCCGCACGCCGTCGCGGCATGGCGACATTTTGCGGACGGATACGCCAGCTATCCGCTGGACATCCAGTTCCAGTACTACGGCCCGATGCACGACGGGCCGGTTTGGCCGCTCCATCTCCGCCGTCGGATGCTCCCCCTGACCCGCAGCTGGAAGCCAGAGGGCTTCCCCTCCGGAGACGCGGTGGGGGAACTCGCAAAGCATTTCCGGCTGGCCGAACTCGCCGAACTGACCGGCCAGATGCAACGCGAATGGCATCGCGGCCTTGAGGCGCTCCAGCAGGCGGCAAAGGCCTCCCACGAACTGGAGTTCACTTTGGCGGAGGCTTTGGACATCCAATTCCGCTCTGGACACAACATTCTGCGCTTCTACACGTTGCGCAATTCGCTCATGGACGCGCCGCCGGATGCCGCGCTGCTGCTGAGGCAACTCCGCTGCATCGTCCAGGAGGAGATTGGCCACTCCAGCCGTCTGGCGGAACTCTGCCGGCAGGACGCGCGGCTGGGCTACCACTCCGAAGCGGAGGTCTATAAGTATTTCCCCGACAAGCTGCAATGGCGCGTCCGCCAGCTGCAGGCGCTTCTGGAGACGGATTTCCCTGCCGCAGAGGCGGTTGTGGACAATCCGTCGGCGCTGCGCGCCTTCCTGCTGAACGACACCCCTGCCGCGCTGCCCGGCAGGACCTACGGCGCCAACGGCATCCGGTGGTCCTTCGAATTCGATGCGGAAACGCTTGTCTTCCATTTGGATTTCACCTCCGACAACCGCTGTCCGGAATGCGCATACCTCTTCTTCATGGACGAAAAGGGCGAGCGGCCGCCGCTGGACCCAATCCCCCTCGTCCGCAAGGACTTCCCGCAGACGGCAACCGGCTGGCATGCGGACTGCACGCTGTCGCGGCTCCTCCTGAACCAGGCGTCCGTCTTCTGGTTCGGCGTGGAGAAGATCGAATACCGTCCGGAGCAGCAGGTGCACTGCAACGACAAGCCCGGCCAGTTCATCCACGACCTCCGCCTGAATCTGGGCTATTTCGGCCCCGACAAGCTCACGCTCCTGAACTGCCGCCCGTCGCCGCCCTGAAGCACGGCGCAAAGCCCCGTCGCGCGACGCCGAAATCGTTCTTTTTTCAGGCGGCTGGCTTGCCGTCTGGCAATCGCGCATTAGAGTAAGCCGATTTTCCTCCGTTCTTTCATCAACCTGTCATCCAGAGGAGTTCTTCCAATGAAGAAGCGTTACGCAGTCGTAGGCACAGGCGGCCGTTCCGGCCAGTACATCCGCGCAATGGCATGCGATTTCCGCGACTACGCGGAGATCGTCGGCTTCTGCGACATCAATCCGGGCCGCATGGCCTACTACAACGGCAAGTTGAAGGAGGTCGGCGTCCCCGAAGTGCCCACCTATCTGGCCAAGGACTTCGACAAGATGATCCTGGAAACCAAGCCGGACATCGTCATCGTGACCTCCATCGACCGCACGCACCACCTCTACGGCTGCCGCGCCATGGAGCTGGGCTGCGACGTCGTCAGCGAAAAGCCCATGACCATCGACGTCGAGAAGTGCCAGCAGATCATCGACACGCAGAAGCGCACGGGCCGCCACTACCGCGTCACCTTCAACTACCGCTACGCGCCCCGCAACTCCCGCGTCAAGGAACTCCTCAAGCAGGGCATCTGCGGCGACATCACCGGCGTCCACTTCGAATGGCTCCTGGACACCAGCCACGGCGCCGACTACTTCCGCCGCTGGCACCGCAACAAGTGCAACTCCGGCGGCCTCCTCGTCCACAAGGCGACCCACCACTTCGACCTGGTGAACTGGTGGATCGACTCCCAGCCGGAGACCGTCTTCGCCTTCGGCGACCTCCGCTTCTACGGCCGCCGCAACGCCGAGGAGCGCGGCGTCACCGAGTTCTACAGCCGCGCCCGCAACAGCCCGCTGGCCGCCAAGGACCCCTTCGCCCTCCACATCGAGCAGGCCGACTTGAAGCGCGACCGCGCCCTCTACTACGACAACGAGCAGTATGACGGCTACCAGCGCGACCAGAGCGTCTTCGGCGACGGCATCGACATCGAGGACAACATGTCCGTGCTCGTCCGCTACAAGAACCGCGCGCTGATGAGCTACTCGCTGTGCGCCCACCAGCCGTGGGAGGGCCTGCGCGTCTGCTTCAACGGCACCAAGGGCCGCCTGGAGTACAACCATGTCGAGCGCGGCGTGACTCCGCCGGATCTCGATGTCAGCAACTTCGGCATCGAAGACCCCGGCGACGACGTGGATCCCGTCCGCTGCGGCGTGCCCGACATCATCTTCCAGCCCATGTGGGGCAAGACGCAGGTCTTCACCTACGAAGAGAACGACCACACGGGCCATGGCGGCGGCGACCAGCGCCTCTTCCGTGACGTCTTCGTGGGCGTCGACAGCGACCCGCTGGGCCGCGCCGCCGACTTCAAGGACGGCGCCAACTCCATCCTGACCGGCGTCAGCGCCAACATCTCCATGCGGACCGGCCTGCCCGTCAAGGTCCAGGATCTGCTCAAGTGGTAGCCACGCCCATGGACGCCCAAGACAACAAGCCGCTGAAGCTTCTGGTCATCAATCCGGGCTCGACCTCCACCAAGGTGAGCCTCTACGAGAACGAGAAGTCGCTCTTCGAGAAGAGCCTCTTCCACGACGCGCCGCAGCTGCTCAAGTTCCCGCACGTCAACGACCAGATGCCCTTCCGCTACCAGGTCATCCTTGACATGCTCAAGGACTACGGCGCCGCCCCCGAGGAGATCGACGTCTTCGTGGGGCGCGGCGGCAGCGCCTACTCGCAGCCCGGCGGCGTCACCGCCATCGACCAGCGCCTCTACGACGACACCGTGGCGGCCGTCGGCGGCAGCGAGCATCCCGCCAAGCTGGGCGTCATGCTGGCCTGGAAATTCGCAACTACCTACGGCAGAAAGAGTTATACACTCAATCCGACCAATGTGGACGAATACGGCGACTACGCGCGCCTGACTGGCATCAAGGGCGTCTACCGCGTCTCCCACTCCCATGTCCTCAACCAGAAGGCGGTCGCCCAGTTCCACGCCGAGAAGAAGATGGGGCGCCGCTACGAAGAGTGCAACTTCATCGTCGCCCACATCGACGGCGGCATCACCGTCAGCGCCCACGACCACGGCCGCATGGTGGACGGCAACATGGGCGCCGACGGCGAAGGCACCTTCACGCCGACGCGCATCGGCAGCGTCCCCGTCCTCGCCCTGCTGGACTACATCGACAGCCACTCCGTCAAGGAGGCGCGGCTGATGTGCTCCCGCGCCGGCGGCTTCGTCAGCCTCTTCGGCACCGCCGATTCGGACGCCATCCACGCCAAGGTCGAATCTGGCGACCGCAAGGCCACGCTTGTCTGGAACACGATGATCTACCAGATCTGCAAGCAGATCGGCGAGATGGCGGCC
>CACZQQ010000030.1 GCA_902783355.1 uncultured bacterium | reverse complement strand
CCCCCGTCACGATGTTGATGACGTCGGCCGTCAGGATGGGGATGACATAGACGGGGCTGTTCTGCAGCAGGATGGCGAAGACCATCGTCAGCAGCTTCCACACATACCCATTGTAGAAGCTCAAATAGATGCTCAGCGGCCCGCGGTTCTTATAGCCGCGCCACAGGATGGGCTGGGTGTTCGGCGGTTTCATGGCAAAAAAAAGGAGCAGTCAAACAAAAAACCCCTTCTTCCGAACGGGGAGGAATGGGGTTTTCATGCTGGGTAAATTGTAAATGGCGGAGAGATTGGGATTCGAACCCAAGTTACCTTGCGGTAAACAGCATTTCCAGTGCTGCTCATTAGACCACTCTGACATCTCTCCGCGGTGATTCGGAAAACGCTTTGGGGTGGAAAGCGCACATAAGATAATCGCCATGCCCGGTTTTTCAATCAAATGCCCTCAATTCCACGCAAAAATTTTCCCGCGTGCCATGTGCGCAAGTGCGGTCGCGCTATGATTCCATGGGATTATTTGGTAATATATATGTATTTTATAATAAATGAGTTAAATCATCCAACATGATTAAAGAGGCGGATTAATTTAAGGGCGTTGACGGCATTCCGGCCGCCAGCCGTCCGCCGGAGGGAGGGATTCCCCCGCGGGCGCGCGTCCCTCCATGAACGGAGCAAGCAACGATGAAATGCATCACGGCCGTGAACGGCAAGAAGGGCAAGTCCACCGGCGTCTGCGGAGGCCCCGCGCCACTCCCGCAGGACGGCACGAAGGACATGACGCCCATGAGCCTCCCCGAGAAGTCCATCCTCAGCCAGCTCATCCGCGAGGAGCCGCCTTTGAAATACCCCCTGAAGCCGATGCCGATGGCGCATGGTCCCGATGCGCAGGAATATGTGATACCGGAGGCGGACAGGGAGGAGGTCCTCAGGAGCCTCTACCCCTTCATGGAGTGCCCTGCCCTCACGGACACGCGCTTCGATTTGCACGAATCCGCCTTCTTCCAGGTGAAGGACTACCGCGTCATCCGCGAGCTGGGGCGCAACTTCCTCGTATCGCCCTACTACCCCTCCAGCGGCGGCATGGTCATCGACTGGCTGGAGCGCGAGGCCGACGACGGCGAGCCGTGCATCCAGGTGGTGCGCGAGAAGTGAGGCCGCGACGGCGGCGTGTTCGGGGGAGTCCGCCTTCGCCACGGCGTGCATCGCGTCCATCTCGTTGAGCCCCGTGGCCTGCGCGTAGAGGTGTGCGGCGCGGGCGAGCCTCGGGAGTTCCTCCGGGAAGTAGCCGGGCGCGCGCGCGGCGGCCTTGACCGTGAGGATGCGGCGCGCGGTGAGCGGGCTGCCGCTGTCGTAATCGGAAAGCAGCATCGCCTTCTTCACGCTCTCGGGAATCTTCGATTCTCCGCCGAACATGTTGACGATGGCAGTCTTGAAAAGCTTGCGCGTGTCGTCGTTGGTTTTGTATTCCTTTTTCGTGCGCAACCATTTATGGACCTCGTCCGTCAAAGAGTTCGTGACGGCGACCAGCTTTCGGCCGCCGAGCGGCTTCTGAACCTTGGCGTTGGCAATCGCCTTTTCATCGCCGGCGTTGACGTTGCGCTGCGCAAACTTGATGAAGGCATTGAAAGTCGCGTCGTATCCGTTTATGTCGAGCTTTGCCATGGGGTGCCCCTTTTTTCTTTATTTGGATTTGAAGCTTGAAAAAAATTCAAACTTTCATATAACCTATTGATTTTCAATAAGTTACACCTGCATGAAGCCTTCGTTTCCGAAGACGGCGGCTTCGGTGGCCTCGGCCTCGGCGGCCTTGGCGGCAGGCCTGAAGTCGGCCAGCATCTGTCGCCACGTCTCGACGACGTTGACGAGGCCTTCCAGCGCGGCATCGAAGCCCTTCGCGTCAAGCGTTGCGAGCGCGAGGCGCCGCACGGCGACGTATTTGCCGCTCTCGCGGTTCTTGGCGAAGAAGAACTCCGATTCAAGGCTCGCCTCGAGGAGGACGTCGGCGAAGTCGGCCCGTCCCTCCACAGGCGGTTCGCCGATTTCGGCGGAGAGGGCGATGGCGTCGTCGTTCGCGACAATCGTGACAATGATGTTGTCGATGTCAAGCGCCACAACATCATCTTCGGCGACGAGGTTCTCCACATTGTGACGTGCGGCGAAATCTGCGATGAGCTCTTTGAATTCCATGGATTCGTTTCCTTCTGGAATGCAGTTGCCACAGCTGGCAGCCGACGGTTTATCGGCAAACGGACACGGAGGGGCGTTTTATTGCCATGCGGCCTGCATTTTGCAGACGTTGGAAGGGATGGCGGGTGCCTTAGGCGCCGCCACCCAGTCGGTTTGACATGTCAAGCTCGGCAATATAGCATATCTTTCGCGGCCATTGTTTTCTTTAATTATTATTTGTCGCGCGCGCGTATAGAAAAGCGCACGAGGGACACGGAAAACCGCATGTCGCGCGACGCTTGTCGCATGTCGCGCGACGCATGAGAAGCGGGCCGTGAGCAACGGCGGCCTCATCGCCGCCGTCTTCATATCCTACTTCAGTTCAGAGGTATGGAGGGCGTCCATCTTCGGGCTGAAAGGCTTGGGGCCTTCCTCCGTGATGAGATAGCCGGTCTCGATGCGCGCCCCGTGGAATTCGGGGTGCCCGAAGAAGCTGATGTCCACGCAGACGGTCATGCCGGGGCGCAGGACGTCGTCGGAGTTGGGGCCGAAGAAGGGGGCCTCCGCCTCCAGCAGGCCGATGGTGTGCGCGAAGGGGCAGACCAGATAGGGCAGCAGGCCGTGCCTGCTGAAGTATTCGCGGCCGGGGACGTCGATTTCGCGGCCGGAGCGGCCCGGCTGCAGCATGGCCTTCGTCAGCCGGAAGACCTCGCGCAGGTGGTTGAGGCACTCCTTCTGGGAGGCGGTGTAGACGCCGCCGGCGGGCACCGTGTCGCCGAAGACGCCCGCGTAGCCCTGCCACTTCGGCGCCATGCCCAACATGACAAGCTCGCCCTCCTGAAGCGCCTTCGAGCTGGCGGTGGGGACGACGGCGTTGGCGCGCGCGCCGCTGCCCACGATGGCGGAGAAGCCGAAGCCGCTGGCGCCGCGACTGCGCGCCGCGTATTCGCCGGCCGCCGCAATCGCGATTTCGGAGACGCCCGGGCGGACGGCCGTCTTCATCGCGTCGCAGCAGTGGTCCGCCAGGGCGAAGGCCGCCGCGATCTGCTCCGCCTCCCACGCGGACTTGTCGTGGCGCAGGGCGAGGAACTCGTCGGTGATGTCCACGAGCTCCACGCCCGTGAAGCCCTTGACGATGCCGTCGTGGCAGGAGGTGGGCATGCGGTCGGCGCCCACGAGGCCCACGCGCCTGATCCGCCCCAGCGTGCCGTTGAGCTCGGCGAAGAGTGCGGGGAAGTCGATGATGGTGGCGTTGGGGTACTCTTCGTCCGGCACCATGAAGACGGAGAAGTTGCGCGTCTCCTTGATGGCGCTGTCCTGCTTGGCGAAGGGCTCGCTCTCCGGCCCGCCGAGAATCATCGGCGTCCCGTTGCGCGGGACGAGCACCGCGCCGATCTCGAACTGCGGGCACCAGCCCGTCAGGTACCAGCCGTTGCCGATGTTGAACTCGTCATAGTAGACGAGCGCCAAATCCAGATTCTTGGCCTCCAGAATGCCACGGACTTTCGCCAGGCGCGCAGACGCCTCGGATTCAATCAAGTATGCCATTGTAACTCCTTGGTAATCAGTTTAATGTTGAAGAAACTCTTTTGTGCACAGCCGCGGGCTGTGCACTCAGGACGGTAGCCAAAAGGGACTTTTCATGAAGCCGGTTCCATGTGCGCAGCCGCGGGCTGTGCATTCAGGACGGTAGCCAGAAGGGACTTTTCATGAAGCCGGTTGCATGTGCACAGCCGCAGGCTGTGCACTCAGGACGGTAGCCAGAAGGGACTTTCATGAAGCCGGTTCCATGTGCACAGCTGCGGGCTGCGCACTTAGGACGACGGACAACAGGAACTTTCATGAAGTCGGTTCCATGTGCACAGCCGCGGGCTGTGCACTCAGATGAAAGCTTTCAGCAGAGCGATGTGGGCGTTCCGTCCTGAGTGGCCAGCCCGTGGCTGGCCACATTCTCATAAGTCTGCGACGCGCTGCGGGATGGAAGCGGCGCAGCGGTCGTCGCGCAGGCGCGGCGGCACGCTCGCCGGCCGATAGAGGTCGCGGCGGCGCGGACGCCAGCGGTCAAAATAGGAGGTTCCTGTCTTCATTTGCGGAGAAATGGGGCCGTTGGGGCGGTCCAAAGCGCAATCGCGCCTTAATATACCTCCTTTTGCAGATTTGCAAACAGGAAGGCCACGGCCTTCGCGCAGGCGTTCACGCCTTCGGCGCCAATTCGTGCTCGCCCGGCGGCAGACGGCGCCCGTCGGGCAGGATGGCGGCGCAGCCTTCGGGCACCCGCAGCCATTGCCGCCCGCGCTCCAGCCGCACATGGATGCAGCCGTCCCGCACGGGAATGCGCCCTTCGGCGAAGTCAAGCCCCATCATATTAGGATTAAAGGCGAATTCGGCGAAGCCGCCCTTCAGCGGCTTCACGCCGAGGATGCTCTCGTGGAAGAAGGCCACGGGGATGGTGCCGAAGCCATGGCAGAGGCTGCCGGCAGGGTCGTTCGCCGTGCCGAAGCCGTGGATGCCGAACTCGTAGAGCGTGGGCGACCCCATGTCGATGCAGCGCCCCCAGTAGTGGCGTATGCGCGAAAGCGCCTCGTCATTACAGCCCGCCGCGTCGGCCGCGCGGAACCAGAAGTAGTGCAGATAGAAGTCCGGCATGAGCAAGTCGTTGTCAACCAAAGCCTTGCGGCAGACATTGGCACACGCTTCCGATGCCTCGCCCGTCAGCAGCCACAGCGCGTGCGCGAACTGCGTCGAAAGCCGCACGGGACCGCCGCGAGACATCAATTCGTCCTCCAGCAGCCCCGTGGCGGGATTGACGAAGCGCTTCTCCAAGTTGATGGCCGTCAAGGAGATATGCTTTTTCAATCCATCGCAATCGCAGGGGAAGCCGACAGTCTCGGCCAATTCCATGAAGGCCTTGGCGGCGATGATGTAGAGGGAGCTGAGCATGGACTCGCGCGCGCCGTTGCAGTTGTAGTGGTTCAGCTCGAAGCTCCAGTCGAAGAAGTTCCAGGCGGCGGTGACGCCGGCGCTGCGCAGGATGCCCTCCGCGTCCGCCAGCTGCCATATGCTGTCCATGATCCGCTGGACATGCGGAAGTTGCCCCAGCACGAAGTCCCTGTCGCCGGAGAAGAGCCAGTAGTCCTTGAGCATCAACGCCATGAAGAGGTTCGTGGCGGGAAAGATGAAGTCGGGCTGCTTCGCCATCTTCGGCATGGGGACGACGGCCGAGACGAGGCCTGAGGGATGCGGCTGCGAGAGGGCCATCTCCAGGCAGTGGCGGTGGAGGGCGGTCGGACCGAAGCAGTGGAGCGTGGCGGCGTTGTTCACCACCAGGTCGTTGACCCAGAAGGAGCGCTCGCGCCACGGGCAGTCCATGAAGACGTCGCTGGCGCAGGCGCTCAGCGTCTCCGCGCAGACATCGTAGAGGCGATTCAGGCGGTGGTCGCTGCAGAAGAAGCTGCCGCGACGGCTGAAGGGGTAGCGGCGGTCCACGCCGACGACGCTTCTGACGGCCACGGGGCGGCTGAAGTTGCGCAGGGAGAACTGGAGCATGCGGAAGCCGCGCTCCGCGAAGGCGGTCGTCACGGTGTTCACGCCTTCCTTCAGCGTGAAGCAGTCCGTGAAATGGTAGGTGGCATTGCTGAATTTCGTGGCCAGCCGGTCGCCATAAAGTGCTTCGCCATAAGAAAGTTGCAGCGTCGTGCCGGCAGGCGCCTCGACGACGATTTCCGCGCGGCCGGAGACCTCCGCCGCGAAGTCCACGATGAAGCCGACGCCGCCCTCCCCCGGCTGGATGACGCACGCGCCCTCCGCGCTGACAAGCGCGCCAAGGCCCTCCACGCGGCCGGCTGGCAGCGGCGTGTGCGGCTCCTCCGCGAGGCGGTCGGGGATGTCCCTCGGCGACGGCGGCAGTTCGTCGGGCACCGTATAGGCGCGCAGGCACTCCTGCGGGAAAGAGCGCCGTTCGCCAAAGGCCGGCAGTGGATTTTGCCGTAACTCCTTGGAATACAAGGAGTTATAGTCAACAACCTCCGCCGGGCGCCATGCGGTCTCGTCCGGTCCCACGCGGTAGTCGCAGTCCTCCATGAAGCCGCTCTGCATGGTGAAGTGCGGCACGTCGGTGCGCCACGCCGCGGCCTCCTGCACCTCCCACTGGCCGTCCGTCGCGAGCATGTCCGCAATCTCCGCCCACAGCGCGGGCATGAGCGAATGCATGCAGAAGTTCCGCTCGCCGATGGAATTGACCTCCACGAAGAGCTCGTTGTCGCCTGCGCGCAGGAAGCCTGCTATGTCGTAACTGTCATAGAAGCAAAGAATTGTCGAGCCGCGCACAGGGCCGGTGCCGACGAGGCGGCCGTTGAGCCACGCGCGGTAGCGACAGTCCGCCGAAATCCGCAGGGTCGCGGCGGACGGCGCCGCATCCAGCCGCCAGCGGCGCCGTGCGTAGAAGAAACGATTGCCGCCGCGCTGCGCGACAGGCAGGGTGATCCATTGGGTCTTCGTGTCCATGGGCTATAACATAATCTATATGTACGGGATTTGACGGATTTCCTGTACTATGGCCGTATTTTTCGGGCTGAAGCCGCCGTCGGGGGCGGCCTGCCATACGGTGGCAGTCTCATAGATGTTGAAGGCCGTCGCGCCGTGGCGGAGGCAGTACGAGGCATAAGTCGTTGGCGAAGAGACATTCTGGATGAATGGGCAGACATTGACCTCCATGCCGGCGGCCGCGCATTCCCCCATCAGGTCGAAATTGACGCCCTGCAGGCCGTCGGTCAGGATGATCTTTGCGGTCACCTCGTCGGCGAGACGCTCCTCGATCCAGCGGTGGTAGTCCCAGAAGCACTCCATGGGGCATGGCTTCTGCGGCGTGCCGCCGAACATGTGGTCGCCGATGTGGAGGCCCATCGTCCTGCCGGCGGCGCGCACCTGCGCGGCAATCTCGCGCAGCAAGGCCGTGTGCGCCTCGCCACGCGCACGCCGCACGGCCTCGCCCGTGCCGTATTCACGCCAGT
>CACZQQ010000029.1 GCA_902783355.1 uncultured bacterium | reverse complement strand
AGGTATTCGCGCACGGTGTCGTAGGCGCGGACGGTCTTGTGGAGCTTGGCGGCCCAGTCGGCTCTGTGGCTGCCGTTGTAGAGCCGCCGCAGCTTGGAGGGGTAGTAGGCTATGCCGCCGGCCGCACGGAAGTAGATGCGGCGGAAGCCCGCGTCGTAGGCCTGCTGCACATGGCGGCGCAGCTGTTCAGGCGTGTAGTACTCTTCTCCGGGGGCGCAGGAGAAGAAGCAGTTGTCGAGGAAGTCGATGGTCTGGCCGAGCATGAGGGGGCGCGCGGCGGCCGCCGTCTCTTCGGCGGCGAGAGACGGCGCCGCACAGAGCACGGCAAGCGCTGCCAGAAGCAGGAGAGCAGGGATGCGGGACATGGAACCTCCGTGTTCGCGTGGCTTGAGAGAAACCGACATACTATAACCGCCCGCGCGTGCACCCGCATTCACGAATTATATTTCGCGGACGCCCATTCCGACACTCCCCCACAACCGAGAAACTACCATGGAAGCAATCGACCCGACCGCGCTCTTCCGCATTGGCTACGGCCTCTACGTCATCACCCTCTCCGACGGCGCCAAGTTCAACGGCATGATCTGCAATACGGTCATGCAGGTGGCTAGCACGCCCCTGAAGCTGGCCGTCTCCATCAACAAGGCCAACTACTCCCACGACGCCCTCCGCAAGAGCGGCAGGATGAACGTCAACGTGCTCGACCAGAGCGCGCCCTTCGATGTCTTCAAGTGCTTCGGCTTCCGCAGCGGGCGCGACGCCGACAAGCTGGCGGGCGTCCCCTACACGCTCTCCGCCAACGGGCTGCCCGTCCTCTCGCAGAACTGCAACGCCTTCTTCTCGCTGGAGGTCGAATCCTACAGCGACGTGGGCAGCCACGGCCTCTTTATCTGCACGCTCTCCGAGGCGAAGGTGCTGGGCAAGGGCGAGACCATGACCTACAGCTACTACCAGGCGAATGTGAAGCCGAAGCCGGCGCCTGCCAAGAAGAAGGGCTTCGTCTGCACCGTCTGCGGATACGTCTACGAGGGCGACACGCTGCCAGCCGACTTCATCTGCCCGATCTGCAAGCACCCCGCCTCCGATTTCAAGCCCCTTGACGACAGTGCGGCGGCCCCCGCCGCCGAAGCCCCCCAAACCACCCCAAAACAGGAGTCCACCATGAAGAAGTACGTCTGCGATGTCTGCGGCTACACCTACGATCCCGCAGTCGGCGACCCCGAAAACGGCATTGCCCCCGGCACCGCCTTCGAAGACCTGCCCGAAGACTGGGTCTGCCCCGTCTGCAGCGTCCCGAAGGACAACTTCAAGCCGGAAGAGTAGGAGTTGCGCCGTCCCGCCGGAAACGGCCGTAGGGCCGCTCCGGCGGATTTGTAGATTCCGCAACGCGCCACGCCCCGTCCCGCGCGGCGGCCTGAAACACGGCGTGCCCCCCTTGGCGTCCGCAAAAGCCTATTTGCGCCAAGGCTCGGTTCCGTGAAACGATATTCAGCCGGGCTGCCCGATCATCTGGAGGAAGGCCGCCTCGTCGATGACGGCGACGCCCAGTTCGGCGGCCTTCTCCGTCTTGCGCGCCCCCGTGTTGGCGCCCGCCACCAGATAGGTCGTGTTGCGCGAGACCGACGAGGTGGCGGCGCCGCCGAGGCGCCGGATGTGCGCGGCGGCGGTCTCGCGGTCCATGGAGGACAGCGTGCCCGTCAGCACGAATGTCTTGCCGGCCAGCGGCAGCGCCGTCGCCGTCGCGGCGGCTTCCTCCGTGGCCGCAGGCGCTTCGGCGCCCTGGTTGTCGCCGAGAGGCGCGATGCCGAGGGCGGCCATGCGCTCCAGCCAGCGCCGCCCCGTCTCCCCTGCGAAGAAGTCCAGGACGGACTGGGCGGTCTGCGGGCCGACGGTGGTCGTCACGTAGGCGCCGCCCTTGGCGGCGGACTTGCGGATGAGGCCCGCCCGCAGCAGGGGCTCCGTCCACATGGACATCCTGACGGGTTGCGGCGGTGCGGCGAAGAGGTCGGGCTGGCGCGGCGTCGGCGGCAGCGTGCGCGACGGCGCCCTGGCGGCCTGGTAGTCCAGCAAGTCAAGCAAGGCGCGCAGATAGAAGGAGTTGGCGACGTCGGCCATGTCGCGGTGGATGCGGCCGAGCTGGTAGGCGGTGGCGGCGCCGACGTCGGGGATGCCGCAGGCCAGCAGCCAGTTGCCCAGCGGCTTCGCGCGCGCGGCTTCAAGCGCCTCCAGCAGCTTCGTGGCGTTCTTTTCGCCGAAGAGGCGCGGCTCGTCCGGAGAGCCCAGGTTCAGGGCGGCCAGCTGCGGCCGCGTCAGGTTGTACAGGTCCAGCGGTTCGGTGACGAGGCCCTGTTCGCAGAGGGCTTCGGCGACTACGCCGCCAAGCCCCTCGATGTCCAGGGCGTTCCGGGCGGCGAAGTACTCCACGCGGCGCACGTTCTGCGCAGGGCACTGCAGGTTCTGGCAACGCCAGACGGCGAATTGCGGGTCGCGGCT
>CACZQQ010000028.1 GCA_902783355.1 uncultured bacterium | reverse complement strand
GCACTGGTACGGCGTCTGCTTCGAACGCGCGCTGCCCTTTCTTGTGCGTAGTCTTGAATAACTTGTTGAATACTAGGTAGTTACATATAATGAAAACTCTCCGCTCCATCTCCTGCCTTCTTCTCTTCGCGCTGCTCTGCCTCTCCCTGAACGTGTGGGGGCAGGGCGCCGTGGCCACCTGCGGCGAGGGCCGCAAATACGCGCTCAACGACGTGACTGTCGTGCGGCTGAAGGGGACGTGGTACGAGATGGGGCGGCAGTACGGCAAGCTGCTGTCGGCCGAGATGCGGCGCACGCTGGCCTTCGCCAGCAAGCAGGCGAATGCGGAGAGCGACGCGTTCCTGCTGCCCGACGGCATCCCCTGCGGCATCGACTTCCTCGACCAGCTCTTCGCGGGCGTCTCCGCCGGCTCCGGCCTCTCCTTCGACGAAATCCGCCGTCTGACGGGCGTCGAACTGGCCTACATCGACGTGACGCTCCAGACGGTCGAGACCACGCCGAGCCAATGCACGACGCTGGCGCTCTACGGCGGCAAGAGCCGGGGCGGCCGCACGCTCATGGGGCGCAACTACGACTGGATGGCCTCCTTCGACGTGCTGGACACCGTGCTGGCCTACTTCCAGCCGACCGACGGCTCGCTGGGCGTCGCCATGCTCAACTACGCCGGATGCCTCTATCTGACCACGGGCATGAACGACGCGGGCCTCTTCGCCGAACTCAACTCCGGCGCCTACGCCTCCGATGAGAACCACGAGGGCGTCTACCACAACGCGTGGACGATGTGGCTGATGCTTCGCCAGAGCCGCACCGTCCACCAGGCCGCCAAGTTCCTCAACACGCTGACGGGGCAGAACTTCTACATCATCGGGCTGGCGGACCCGAAGGAGTGCGCCTTCGTGGAGTGGGCGGTCGGCAAGGCGACCAAGCTGCAGGAGCCGGCGGAGGTCGGCTACATGGTGGAGGCCAATCACTTCGTCCAGCCGGGCTGGAAGAACCTGCCGGGCGTCACCGACTACGGGCCGGAGTCCTCTCTGGCGCGGCGCGAGGCCATGCTGAAGCTGGCGGGCAAGGTGGAGGCCGGCAGCGGCACGCTGGCGACGATGAAGTCGCTCTTCGCGGTGGGCGTCGCCGACGGCGGGGCGACATGCACGGACACCCTCTTCCAGGCCATCGCAGACCCCGCCGGAAAGGCGCTTCTCGTGCGCAACCGCAAGAGCGACGGCTGGGTCCGCTTCGCCTTCGACGTCGAAGTGCCTGCCGTGGAGAAGTAGGCGCCCCGCGGGAGGGCCGCACTTTGCACGGCCCTCCTGCTGATGGATTATAACTCTATGAACGCAAACCCGTTGGGTTTAAGGACGAAGTCGATGGCGTTGTTTTCACGGGGTTCGGGGACGATTTCGGAGAAGAAGTAGTATTTGTCGGTGACGTGGCATCTGGCCTGCTGGAGGTTGAAGCCGTCGGCGCGGAGGATGACATGCTGCGGCGTGGTGACGTTGTCGTCGTCGGTGTAGCGCACGACGAGGAGGCCGAGGCGGCCCTTGCCGTCGGTGGCGGCGACGGTGTAGATGCCGTCGGCGTCCTCCGTCTTGACGGCCAGCTCCTTTCCGAGGCGGCGCAGGCGCGCCCACGCAAGGAAGGGGTAGTAGCCGCGCAGCGGCTCTAACGTAATGAGATGGAACATGTTGTTCATGGCGCAGTCGATGCGCGCGTCGTAGAACATGAGCATGTCGAGGGGCACATGCTGGCAGCAGATCATGGTGGCGGCGACGAAGGCCGCGCCCTTGTAGTTCATGTCGCCGCTTTCGACCAGGAGGGTGTAGGCGAAGTCCTCCGTCCAGCCGCGCACGTAGTTCCATTCGTTCAAGATGGATTCCGCCTTCTGGAATCCGTATTTGTCCAGAAGCGCCCTGACCTTGACGGCCTTGTCGGCGATGTGTTCGGGCGTCGCGGCGTAGTCGTGCCATGAGAAGAAGTCGAGGGCGATTCCGCGGTCGCGCATGCGTGCGAGGAATTGTTCGGCCCATTCGAGGTTCCAGGCGAGGGCGGGGCCGCCGATCTTGAGGGCGGGGAAGGCGGCCTTCAGGCGGCGCGCGGTGGTCTCGTAGAGGTCGAAGAACTGCTCAGGTGTGC
>CACZQQ010000027.1 GCA_902783355.1 uncultured bacterium | reverse complement strand
TTGGCGGAGGGGGCCAGTTGCTGAAGGGGAGAGAATGGGACAAGTGGGACGGATGGGACAAGTGGGACGGGCTTTCTGTCCCACAGGTCTCACATGTCCCATATGTCCCACTCCCCCGCCTTCAGCGACTGGCCGGGCCAATGAGGCTTTGGCGGAGGGGGCCAGTTGCTGAAGGGGAGAGAATGGGACAAGTGGGACGGGCTTTCAAGATCTTCCGGAACAGCCAAAACGCCCCAAAAGACATACGCGTTTATGTGCTTTTGGGGATTCTACGAGATTTTTGCTTGCCTACATGAACAATCCAACTATAGTATCTCGTCCCCCTCCTCTCAACAACAACTTCAACAACAGAAAAGACGCATGACAACAGCATCCCCTATCATCCTGCCGCATGGCGGCTACAACCGCCTGATAGTCTTCCACAAAAGCGATCTCATCCTGCAAGGCACCATTGTCTTCTGCCGACGGTTTCTGCCACACCGAGGCGACCGAACCGTCGACCAGATGGTCCAAGCAGCGCGCAGCGGCAAGCAAAACATCGCCGAGGGAAGCACCGCCGCCGGCACAAGCCGTGAAATGGAAATCAAGCTGACCAATGTCGCACGCGCCTCATTGTTTGAGCTGCTTGAAGACTACAAGGACTACCTTGCCTCAAACAAACTTGCCACATGGCCTATAAACTCAAAACCCTCCATAGAGGTTCGCCAATGGGCCAAGGCGACAAGCGAATGGGAACAATGGCGCGAATATTTTGAGACAAGCAATGCAGAAATGACCTGCAATGCACAACTCGTCCTCATTAACCAAGCCATCTTCCTTCTTGCAAGGCTCCTGAAAAGTCAGGAAAGCGACTTCACCCAGCATGGCGGTCTCAAGGAGCGGATGTATGCCGCACGCAACGCCTACCGAGGCGGCACCTGGGAGCAGGCTCTCTTCAGCTGGCTCACTGGCGCCGAGAGCGCCAGCGCCCTCCAGGACAGAGTCGCGCAGGTGAACAGAAAGGTGACCTCGCTAGCAAGGGAGACACGGCAGAAGCACGGCTGGTGAAGGACTTCCTGTCCCACAAGTCTCACGTGTCCCATATGTCCCACATCCCCCGCCTTCAGCAGCTGGCCTGGCCAATGAGGCTTTGGCGGCGGGGTCGGTTGCTGAATGGGAGAGAAGGGGACAAGTGGGACGGATGAGACAGGTGGGACGGGGTTGGGGACTTCTGTCCCACAAGTCTCACATGTCCCATATGTCCCACATCCCCCGCCTTCAGCGACTGACCGGGCCAACAAGACTTTGGCGGAGGGGCTTGTTGCTGAAGAGGAGAGAATGGGACAAGTGGGACGGATGGGCGAATAGTAATGCCGCCCGTGCACAAGCCTTATTCGGCAAAGTCAATCGTATAGAGGACGGCGCTCTTGAGGCGGCCGCGGAGGAAGTACTCCTGCGTGGGCGGCAGCATGAAGAGGGGCTGTTCGCTGCCGTCGCCGTCGATGCGCGCGACGGCGAGGCGCCTGCCGGTGGCGGCGTCCACCGCCTCGATCTCCACATAGCCGCCGGGGCCGCACTCCGCATTGGCGGTGAGGCGCCGTCCGCCAGTCATCCTGCGCGTCGTGAAGCGCCCTTCGCCCGCGCCGGCCTTCAGGCCGAACCATCCGAAGGCGCGGAACTCCATGACGCCATTGGCGTAGTAGCCCTCGCGCGTCATCTTGGCCAGGCCCTCGTAGCCGCCGACAGCCTTGAAGAAGGGCCAGCGCTCCGCCAGCGTGCGGCGCTTGAAGGCGCGCTCGAAGTCCTGCGCCTCGACCTCCTGGAGGCTGTTGTGGTGCAAGTAGGCCTCGTGGACGAAATGCGGCAGCGGTGTGCAGTAGTGGGCCTGATGGTAGAACTTGTCGCCGACACGGAAGAGGTTGTTGGCGAAGATGTGTCCGTAGAACCAGGAGGTGGGGTCCTTGCCACGCGCGAAGGCGGGGGCGTTCGGGAAGCGGTGGAAGTGCACGTTGTCGCGGCTGTAGGCCAGGTCAATGTAGATCTGCTGCGCGTCGGCGTCGTAGTTGTAGACGTACATGAGGACCAGGTCGCCCTGCGCGAAGGGCAGCCGCAGGGCGCCGTAGTGCTGCGCGCCGAAGGAATCGCCCTCCCCCGTCGGGACAAGCGTGTTCTCGTACTTCCACTCGACGCCGTCCTGCGAGGAGTAGACGGTCATGATGCGCAGCCCCAGCGGGAAGTTGTCGTAGGGGACGGCGAAGGGGGCGCAGCGGCGGACGGTCTGCCCCTGCGCGAGGTAGACGGTCTTGCCGTCCTGCGAGAGCCAGAAGCCGCCGAAGTTGTCGTTGCAGTCGAAGCCCGTGTCGAAGCGGTCTTCGCCGAAGGTGACAAAGTGTTCGAAGAGAGCCCTGTCCTTTGTGAGGACCCACTTGCCCTCCTTTGTGCGCGCGTATGTCCAGAAGGCGGGCTTGTCGGTGACGAGGCAGCCGAAATCGGTCTTATTATATATGTATTTAAAGCGCATTGTCGCCAAATCGATCTCGCCGTCGGTGGCGGGGTCGAAGACGGTGAGTTTCGTGCCGGCGGGATAGTCGCGGAAGTCGGTCCTGATGTAGTCCTGCGTGACGGGCGGCTGCGGCGCCCGCGGCGGCGCCTTCTCCACAGGCGTGAAGGGGCCGACGGGGGAATCGCCCACCAGCCAACGGTGCCGCATGTCGCCGCCCTTGAAGGAGCGGTACTGCTGCAGGAGGGCGTACCTGCCATCCTTCGTGGGATAGAGCTGGTCGCCGTAGGTGATCATCCAGTCGCCGTCCTTCGGCGTCGTGCCCAACAGATGGAACTCCTTCACGGGGAAGACCTCGACCGCGAGATTGGCGCATTCGGAGAGGAGATAGTCGTCGGGCGTGAAGAAGAGCTTGCGGCCGGCGCCCATGGGCATCGGTTCGGCGGCGGGGGCGACTTCGGGGACGCGCTCCAGGCGCAGCATCCGGCGGCAGCTGGAGCCGCCCGCGATGGAGAGGGTCGTCATGTAGCGGCCGGGCTCCCAGCCGGAGAGGCCGCGCACCTCGTGGACATTGACGCCGACATGGACGGGAATGTCCTCCACGCGCACGACCTGCCCGTCGGGCGAGGCGATTTCCATGTGGATGCTCTCCACGGGCGGCTCGTTCTCCGCCACCTCCATGTAGAGGCTGGCGGCATCGGCGTTGCGGTAGAAGGGGAGGCGCCAGTCGCACTTGACCAGTTCGCGGATGGTGCGCGGCGGGGCGGCCTTCTGGTCGGTGAAGATCTGGACTTCGCGCAGGTGCATGCAGCGCTTCGCGGGATCCTCCAGCGGTCCGCTCATGCGGTAGCCCGTGTCGTGGGATTCGATGAAGCGGAGGCGCAGCTTTTCAATCAAAACCGGCGGGAACTCGGTCAGGACGAACTGCGCCTCGGGCGCCAGCGCGTCGTCGAGGCAGACCTCGGGCGCGTCCGCGACCTCCGCCAGCGTCTTCCACGCGCCGTCGGCGAAGCCTTCGACGACATAGTGCTTCGGCGAGCAGGCGCCGCTGGGGTAGAAGGCGACGCCGGGGCGGCCGCCGAAGAGCTGGACGGCGGTGACGATGGCGGGATGGGGCAGCGTGTAGAGCAGCTCGCACTTCTCGGGCAGGACGACCTCCGCCTCCAGGTCGAGGTCGGCCAGAGGCGCGGTGACGTTGGCGAGGGTGGGATTCGGCTCCAGGGAGCAGACGCTCTCCAGCGCGATGTTCTGGCGTGTCAGAATCCGCGCGGTGCCATAGTGCAATTCGAAGTCGGAGACGGCCGAACGGTTGCCGTCGGGCGCCTGCGGCGAGAAGATAAAGGCGCACAGGGGCGCCTCGGGGATGGCGACCTCGCATTCATAGGGGGCCTTGTCACCGATGCGGATGGTGGCGCGCGCGGTCTGGCGGCTGACATTGACGGATATGCGCGTAGCCGCATTGGCACCGATGGTCAGGCCGACGCTTTCGTAGGTGCCCTGGCTGTTGTTGATGCAGACCTGGCCGTTGGGGCGCACCCACAGCAGGCCGCTGAACTCCTCCTTGTCAGTCTTGAAGCCGAAGCAGGCGGAGGAGTCCTCCTGCAGGCGGGTATAGGTGAAGGAGTAGCCGAAGTCGTCCCTGTCACCGACGGGGCGCGCCAGCTCCACATGCGGATGCATGGCGCCGCGGCGCAGCTCCAGATAAGGCGTTTCATCATCTAACTTCTTCAATGCCAACGATTTAGCATTTCCGAACTGTGCTTCGACGGTGATGGTGCCATCGATGGAGCCGAAGTCCGGCTTGTAGGTGGTCAGGGCCAGAAGGCATGAGGCCGCCAAGGCGAAGAACAGCGCGGCAAGACGTGAAGTACGTGGCATGGAGATGATTGCAGTCACGGGGTGAGGTTGAGTTCTGCGGCGAGGCGGTTCTCGGCGTCGGCGGCGCGGATTTCGCTCAGGAGGGGGTCGAGATTCCCCTCCATCACATTGGCGAGGTCGTAGCGCGTGATGTTGAAGCGGTGGTCGGTGACGCGGTTCTGCGGGAAGTTGTAGGTGCGCACCTTTTCGGAGCGGTCGCCGTTGCCGATCTGGCTGCGGCGCTCGGCGGAGTTCTTCGCGTCCTCCTCGCTCTGCTTGCGCTCCAGGAGGCGGGAGCGCAGGATGCGCATGGCGATGTCCTTGTTCTTGTGCTGGCTGCGCTCCTGCTGGCAGGCCACGAAGTCGCCCGTGGGCAGATAGGTGACGCGGACGGCGGAGTCGGTCCTGTTGACGCCCTGCCCTCCCGCGCCGGAGGAGCGGAAGACGTCGATGCGCAGGTCCTCGGGGCGAAGCTCGAAGTCGACCTCGGCGGCCTCGGCCATGACGGCGACGGTGGCGGTCGACGTGTGGATGCGGCCCTGCGTCTCCGTCACGGGAATCCGCTGGACGCGGTGGACGCCGCTCTCGAAGTGGAGGAGGCTCCACGCCTCCTCGCCCTTCACCATGAAGGAGACGCTCTTGATGCCGCCCACCTCCGTGTCGGAACTGTCAAGCACCTCCATGCTCCAGCCGCGGTTCTCGCAGTAGCGCGTGTACATGCGGTAGAGGTCGCCGGCGAAGAGGCTGGCCTCGTCGCCGCCGGCGGCGGGGCGGATCTCGACGATGACGTCGCGCCCTTCGTTGGGGTGGATGGGCAGGATGAGGGTCTTGAGCTCCTGCTCCAGAGGAGCCACCTGCGGCTCCAGCGCCGCCAAGTCCGCCTCGATGAGCTCCTTCATGTCGGCGTCCGCGCCATCAAGCATGGCCTTGTTGTCGGCGATCTGGCGCTGCACGTCGCTGAAGAGCTGCCACTTCTCCTGAAGGCGCTTCAGCTTCTGGTACTCGCGGTTGAGTTCCTGGTACTTCTGGGCGTTGGGGCCGCTGAAGTCGAAGTTGGCGATGATGCCTTCCAGTTCCTCCAGCCGCTCCTGGCTGGTACGGATGTAG
>CACZQQ010000026.1 GCA_902783355.1 uncultured bacterium | reverse complement strand
TCCTTGCCCTCGGGATCCTTGATGCCCGCGGCGTCCCCGCTACGCCACGGGGTTCTCTTTTGGCTCTTCTTTCCATCCGACGGCGAGCGTCGCCGTCCCGCAACCCAAACACCAAACATCCCATGAAACGCATGCGCCTTGCTGTCCTTCTTCTGGCTGTCCTGCTGTCGGCCGCCTTCGCGAAGCCCGTCCAGTTCACCACGACCATCGACTATCTGGACTACGTCTTCTACGACAGGATCGGGCCGCAGGAGTACTACACGCTGGAGAGCTACGAGCAGCGCATCCGCGAGCTGGCGGAGATGGGCTTCACGCAGATCAACCTGCGCACGAACTGCATGGGCATGGGGCTGCATCCCTCCAAGCTGCTGCCGCGCTATGGCGAAGGAGGCCGCTGGCACTACACGGAGCGCGGCGGCTCCATGCGCCTCATCGAGACGCTGAAGCACTACGACCCGCTGGCGGAGACCATCCGCCTCGGCCACAAGTACGGCATGCAGGTCTGGTGCTGGGAGAACATCTGCGACGAATCCTTCCTGTGGGACGCCGCGGGCATCAAGGATCCCGAGGGCAAGGAGCTCTGCCGCAAATACAACGGCTGGCCCATGCTCGACCCCTTCCTCGCAGAGCACCCCGAGTGCTGGGCCATGCTCAAGGCCAAGACGCCTGAGGAGCAGGAGCGCGACGTCGCGGCGGCGCGGAAGCACCCCGTCGCCCGAATGGTCGTCACCGCCTACACCACCGACAGGCCGCCCATCAACTTCGGCAAGGACGACCTCGAAATCCTCACCAGCGAAGACAATGCGACCTACGTCAAATACACCGGCCCGTGGACATTCTCCTGCGGGCGCGACAAGGAAGGACATAACTATATTGAAATCAAGGATTTACAGATTAACGCACGCTATATCAAGCTTGCGCCTGCGAAGCCCTTTGCGGCCAGCCATCCGTGGACGCTGACCCTCAAGGGGCGCGACTTCGGCCGCCTCTACAACACAAAGGGCGAGCTCATCGCCGCCGACTGGGGCTGCCACATCCCCGGCCTGAACACCAACCAGCCCGAGAAGAACATCGAGATCACAGCCGACTACCACTTGCGCTCCGTGCTGGAGTTCGACCGCGTGCCCTCCATGGGCTTCGACGCCCGCGACCGCCAGATCGGCTGCGCCGTCGGCGGCGCCGTCCGCAACGCCCACTTCAAGGGGATGCTGGAGTTCTGCAACCCCGTCGCCATGAAGAGGCGCCTCGACCGCTTCCAGGAGTACGCCGACTACCCCTTCGACGGCTACATCATGAGCATGAACTGCCACTCCAACAACAGCAACGCCGACGAATACAGCTACAACCCCGCCGTCCGCGAACGCATCCTCAAGCGCCTCGGCAAGGACATCCTGAAGGACGACGTGCCGAAGGCGGAGCTCATCCGCGAGCGGCAGGCCGGCCTCTCGGAGTTCATCGAGGGCTGCAAGAAGAAGGTGGGCGACCGCCCCGTCTTCGTGGAAGGCTGGGGCCCCGACTGGGGCAAGGGCGGCCTCTACGGTCGCGACAACTACGGCTCCATCGTGCCCGACTATCCGCGCCTCATCCAGAACGGCACCGTCTCCGGCGTCCTCATGTACCACGACTTCGCGGACTACTTCACGCCGCAGGTCACGGGCGGACGCCCTGTCAAGCTGGGCATGTATTACGACTTGAACGCCAAGTGCTTCTTCGCGCCCGCCGGACAGAAGAACCTCTTCCCCGGCGACTTCGCCGCCGCGCTGAAGTGGTATGCGGCGCAGGGCAAGTTCGACCTCATCGACCTCTACGAGACCGTCATCCTCTCCCACGACGCCAAGATGCAGGAGACCGTCAGGGCGCAGACCGCGAAATGACCCGCGTGCCGACGGGTGCGTGCCGCCGTCGTCCCCGACGGCGGAGCCTGCAAAAACATCCGAATGCGTACCGACGAGTGCGTACGACGCCGTCGGCAGCGACATGAAAACATCCGACGGCGGGGACGCCGTCGGCACGCACGACAAACGCCGTCGGTACGCACGCCGCCAAAGGCGTGCTACATTCTGGGACATGCCCTACCGCTCGCTCTATATCCATGTCCCCTTCTGCCAAGGCGGCAAGTGCGCCTACTGCGCCTTCTACTCCCTGCCGACTGTGACGCCCGCCATGACAGCCGCCTGGCTGGAACGGCTGAAGCACGACTTCGCCGCCAACGCGCCACAATGCGCCCCGCTACGCTCCGTCTTCATCGGCGGAGGAACCCCCAGCTGCTTGGAACCAAACGAGTTGCAGACACTCCTTGATGCCGTCCGTAACGCCTTCGACTTGACGGACGACTGCGAATGGACCATGGAGGCCAACCCGGAATCGCTGACACCCGAAAAGATTGACTTGGCAGCGACAGGCGGCGTCAACCGTTTCAGCCTCGGCGTCCAGTCCTTTAACGAGAAGCTGCGCCGACGTATTGGCCGCCGCGGGACACTTGAGCGGCTGCCGTCCCTTCTGGAGACGTTGCACGCCTCTTCCGACATCCGCCTCAACCTCGACCTCATCTATGCCATCCCCGACGAGACGCCTGACGAGTGGGCGGACGACCTCCGGCGCGCACTGGCCTGCCGTCCCGACCACGTCTCCTGCTACAGTCTCATCACCGAGGAAGGCACACCCCTCGCCGGCCAAAAACTCCCGCAGGTCACGGACGAGAGCTTCCTGGCCTGCTGGAATCTGACGGAGCGGATTCTCTCCGAGGCGGGCCTCCCTCGCTACGAGATCTCCAATTTCGCGCAGCCGGGCCGCCACTGCCGCCACAACGACGAAATCTGGCACGGACAGACCTATCTGGGATGCGGCCCGGCGGCCGTCTCCTTTGACGGACGCGACCGCATCGCCGAACCCGCCGACCTAGAGGCATGGCTTGCGCCGCACGCCCCCGCCGTGGACACGCTGCCGCCGGAACAGCGACGTCGCGAAATCCTCGCCTTCGGCATGCGGACCGTCGAAGGGTGGCCGTGGCCGCTGCTGCGGGAGGTCTGCGGCTGGACGCGCACACAACTCGAGACCGACGACGCCGTCCGCCAAGCCCTGGAGCGCCAACTGGCGCTTCTGGATGGCACGGGCTTCCGTCCGACCTCCGAGGGCCTTCTCTTCAACGACGACCTGCTTGAACTTCTGCTATGATGGACAAGACGAATCAAGGGAATGGCCCCGTACTGGGCTTCGGCGGCGCGCTGGTGGACATGCTCGCGCCAATTGAGGAGGCGGAGCTTGCCACGATGACGAAGGCCGCCAAGGGCGACGTGCGCGCCATCGGCCCGGTGGATTTCCGCGCCTTGGTGACACGCCTCCAAGGACGCCCTGTCCGCCGCACGGCCGGCGGTTCCGTCGGCAACACGCTCCGTGTCATGCGGCGAAGCGGCCTCCCGGCGATCCTGCTGTCCGCCGTCGGCGACGACGCAAACGGCGCGTTCCTGATGCAGGCCTATCAGGCGGAAGGGCTTGACATCTCCGTCCTGCGCGTCGTCCCCGGCTGCCTGACGGACTGCTGCCTGGCCCTTGTGACACCCGACGGTGAACGCACCATGCTCCCCCTGTTGGACGCCGGACGGCAACAGGAGGCCCTCCGCTTTCCGGACGCCCTCTTCCAAAAGGCGCGCCACCTCCATCTGGAGGGCTACGCCGTACGGACGCCCGATGCGACCGCCACCATCCTGCGGCAGGCGCACGCCGCCGGCGTGCCCGTCTCCATGGATCTGGGGGCCGTCAGTCTGCTCAAGGCACATCACGCCTTCTACGAGGAGCTCCGCACACGCCGCGAGCCGTTTGAATGGCTCTTCGGGAATGCGGCGGAGGCCGCCGAACTGACAGGCGCCGCAAAGCCGCCCGACGCTGCGGCGCGGCTGCTGTCGGCGGGCTTTGCCCGCAACGCGGTAGTCACCTGCGGTGCAGAGGGCGCCTGGACAGCGACAGCGCACGGCGACACGACGCACATTTCCGCCGCGCCCCTGCCGGGGCCGCTTGTGGACACGGTCGGCGCAGGCGACACCTTCACAGGCGCCTTTCTGGCCGCCATGCTCCAGGGCGCCGCGCCCGCCGAAGCCGGCCGACAGGCGGCGGTCGCCGCCGCCGAATGCGTCTGCCATGCGGGCGCATGACCATTCACCGACGGCTCCCGCCCGGAGAAAGCTCCCGTTCGCGGGCTATATTATGTCCGCGTCCCGCGCAGGCGGGGCGCATTCCAATCACCGGGGTGCTGCGGCGGACGCCGCGGCTGAGATCACACCCGAGAACCTGAACTGAGTAATGTCAGCGTAGGAAGAAGAGAACGTATTCCTTTTCGGATGCCGTCCCGTCTTTCATGCTGGCGGGAGGTCTCCTTCATGTCAGCCAACACAAAGTCAACCGTCTTCGGCAACAGCCTCATCTGGTTTGGGGCCGCCGTCTCCATCGCCGAAATCCTCACGGGCACGCTCTTCGCGCCGCTGGGCCTCGCAAAGGGGCTTGCGGCCATCGTCGTCGGCCACGCCATCGGCTGCGTGCTCCTCTACGCGGCCGGCCTCATCGGCGCCCAGACCGGCCTGACCGCCATGGAGACCGTCAAGGGCTCCTTCGGACGCCACGGCGGCCGCTTCTTCGCCGCCGCCAACGTCATCCAGCTCGTCGGCTGGACGGCGGTGATGATCGCCTCCGGCGGCCAGGCGGCGGCCGCGCTCCACGCCTTCGGCGGCCTCGCATGGCTGTGGCCCGTCGTCATCGGCGCCCTCATTCTCGTCTGGCTGCTCATGGGCGTCAACTCGCTGGAGAAGACCAACATCGTCACGATGGTGCTGCTCTTCGGGCTGACGATCGTCCTCTGCCGCGTCGTCTTCAAGGGGGGCGCGGCGGCCGCGGCGAGCGAGGAGACGCTGCGCTTCGGCGACGCGCTGGAACTCTCCATCGCCATGCCCGTCTCGTGGCTGCCGCTCATCGCGGACTACACCTCCAACGCGCAGCGCCCGCGCCTGGCCTGCCTCGTCAGCGCCGTTGTCTACTTCGTCGTCTCCTGCTGGATGTACGCCATCGGGCTGGGCGCCGCCCTCTACGCGGGCAACTCCGACATCGCGGAGATCATGCTGAAGGCGGGGCTTGGCACGGCCGGCCTCCTCATCGTCGTCCTCTCCACCGTGACGACCACCTTCCTGGACGTCTACTCCGCCGGCGTGAGCGCGAAGAGCATCCACGGCCGCCTGCCCGTGAAGGCGGTCGGCGCGGCCGTCTGCGTGGTCGGCGTCGTGCTGGCGCTGCTGTGCGACACATCCTCCTTCGAGAGCTTCCTCTACTGGATCGGCTCCGTCTTCGTGCCGATGATCACGGTGCAGCTGATGGACACGCTGGTGCTGCGGCAGCCGCGGCAGGACAAGCGCGCCTTCAGCGTGAACAACCTGCTGCTGTGGGCGGTCGGCTTCGTCCTCTACCGCCTCTTCCTGCGCCTCAATCTGCCCTGCGGCAGCACGATTCCCGACATGGCCGCCACCGCCCTGCTCTGCCTCCTGGTCGGCTTCGTCGAGCGTGCCCGCAAGAACCGCTGAGCGGCTCCGCCATGTGCGCCTTGCGGCGCCGCGGAGCCTCCCGTCCCGCGCACCCGACGCCTCCACGGACTCCCCCCTTCCCATCGTTCCCATGAACTTCCTCCGCCGACATTTTGCCATAAGAGGCTGGAAACGAGCGCTCTACGCCTTCATCTTCCTCCTGCTGTGCTGGCAACTGGCGCGCTTCTGGGGCAACTGGAAGGAGGGCGTCTCCTCCGTCTTCCACTACATCCACGCCCCCCTCCACGAGGTGGGGCACACGGTGGCGGGAATGCTCCATCTGCCGCGTGTGGCCGTCGTCGCCGCCGGCAGCCTCTTCCAGTTGCTGACGCCCATCGCCATCGGCGTCTACTTCGTCTTCCAGGGCGACTGCCCCGCCATCTCGCTCTGTCTGGGCTGGCTGGGCTTCGCCACAATCGAGATGGGCACCTACATGTACGACGCCCCCTTCGGCGAACTGACGCTCGTGGCCCCCTTCTCCACCGGCGAGGACCTCGTCAACGACTTCGAGTTCCTCTTCACGCGGTGGCACTGCCTGCACCGCGCCTGCCGCATCAGCGAGGCCACCGCCGCCGTCGGCTACTTCTTCGTCTTCGCCGCCCTCGCCGCCATCGTCGCCATGTTCGTCCTCGGCTTCATGCCGCCGCTCGAAGAAGAGGACGAATAGTTGCGCCGCCGCCAATATCCTTACGGCGCCCTTATTCCATTCAACTATTCCACCACGCAATCACGCGATTGTTCCCTAAAACGCCCAGGCCTGGCCAGGGAATCCCATATAATCCCATAAACGCTAATTTCTTTGCGATTATCAAGTTATAATCTTGAAAAAGCCGAATGGGGGGTTAAATTGACAAAGAAGCGGCTTTACGGCATGGGGGGAGGCAACATGAAAATGGAGAGGAAATCCGAAGGAAGCAGCCAGCTTGCGTCAAGAATGTCTGCCGATGCCATCTCCTTTGCGGATGTCCAGCAAAGAATCGTCTGCCTCCGTGGGATGTCTGTCATCCTTGACGCGG
>CACZQQ010000025.1 GCA_902783355.1 uncultured bacterium | reverse complement strand
GCTTCCACTGATAAGATTCTTGCGCTCGTCGTCCTGAGTTGCCAGCCCGTGGCTGGCAACACAAGCGCATCTGCCGGCGCCGTGGCGCCGGCTCAGGTCGGGGCGCCCCTATATCTTCGAGAGGTCGCCGTTGATGGTGATGCCGCCGTCGGCGACGACGATGGCGCCGTTGAGATAGCTGGCCTCGTCGGAGGCGAGGAAGAGCGCCACCTTGGCGATCTCCTCCGGGGTGCCGTAGCGGCGGATGGGGGTCCGCAGCTTCAGGAACCGCTCCTCGTCGAAGGTGGAGTTCTCCGGGTTGCTCTGCCGCATCATGGGGGTCATGATGGCGGCAGGGGCGATGCAGTTGACGCGGATGCCGTAGCGGCCGTATTCGGCGGCCATGGACTTGGTCAGCTGGACGGTGGCGCCCTTGGTGGCGGTGTAGGCGTCGCAGTCGGGGATGCCGATGACGCCGGCGCTGGAGGCGGTGTTGACGACGGCGCCGCCCTTCTCCATCATGCGCGCGATGCCGTATTTGCAGAAGAGGAAGACACTGCGCAGGTTGATGCCGATGACGCGCTCCCAGTCCTCCTCCTTGATGTCGGTGACGCGGCCATCGTGGCCGACCCAGTAGATGGAGGCGTTGTTGTAGATGACGTCCAGGCGCGGCGGCGCGGCGACCGCCTTGCGGACGTCCTCCGGCGAGGAGACGTCGCACTTCAGGAAGTGGCCGCCGCACTCCGCGGCCGCCTCCGCCCCCAGCGTCTCGTTGATGTCGGCGATCCAGACTTCGGCGCCTTCGCTGGCGAAGAGGCGCGCGGCGGCGCGGCCGATGCCCTGCGCGCCGCCCGTGATGATGACATGCTTGCCTTCAAGTCGTTTCATGGTGGCAGCCTCCTACTTTGCAACAATTTGGCGGATGGCCTCCGCGATGCCGGCCGCGCCCAGCCCGTACTGCTCGCGCAGCCACTGCTGGCAGCCGATCTTGGTGACGTAGATGTCCGGCAGGGCCAGGCGCCTGAAGAGCACGTCGCCGCAGCCCTCGTCCATCAGGACCTCCGCCACCGCGCTGCCGACGCCGCCCGAGAGGTTGTGCTCCTCCAGGACGACGATGGCGCCCGTCTCGCGGGCCGCGCGGCAGATGGCCTCCCTGTCGATGGGCTTGATGGAGTAGAGGCTGACGAGGCGGCAGGAGATGCCCTGCGCCGCCAGCGCCGCCACCGCCGCCTTCGCCTCGACGCCGATGGGGCCCGCGAAGAAGAGGGTCGCGTCCTTGCCGTCGCGCAGCTGCGAGGAGCCGCCGATGCGGAAGTCCGCCACGTCCTTGCCGTCGTGCAGGTCGGGCTCGCCCTTGTAGCCGCAGCGGTAGTAGACGGGGCCGCGATAGGCCATCATGGCGCGGGTGGCGGCGCGGGCCTCCACGATGTCGGAGGGCACGAGCACCACCATGTTGGGCAGCGCCCGCATGATGGCGATGTCCTCCGTCGAGTGGTGGGAGACGCCCAGCTCGCCGTAGGAGACGCCGCCGCCGATGATGACGATCTTGACGTTGGCGTCGTGGTAGCAGACGTCGTTGCGGACCTGCTCCAGGCAGCGCAGGGTCGGGAAGTTGGCGATGGAGTAGGTGATGGCGATGTTGCCCTCCATGGCGACGCCGCAGGCGACGCCGGTCATGTTCTGCTCGGCGACGCCGCAGTTGATGAAGCGGTCGGGGAAGCGGTTGGCGAAGGGCTCGATCTCGCCGTAGCCGATGTCGGCCAGAATCATGAAGACGCGCGGATCCCTCTCCGCGATCTGGAGCAGTTCCTGGTTGAATGCTTTTCTCATCGCCTATGCCTCCTCCACTTCCTTGATGGCCTTCTCCAGCAGGTCGGCGGTCAGGCCGCCGTAGTGCCACTTGTAGTCGTTCTCCATGAAGCTGACGCCCTTGCCCTTCACCGTGCGGAAGATGACGGCGGAGGGGCGGCCGGCCTCCAGCGGCAGCTGCGACAGCGCCGCCTCGATGGCCTGCGGGTCGTGCCCGTCCGCCTCGATCGCCCTCCAGCCGAAGATCTCCAGCTTGGGGATGAGCGGCTCGAAGTCGATGATGTCCTTCGACGAGCCCAGCGCCTGCAGGCGGTTGTAGTCCACCAGCATGACGAGGTTGTCCCAATGGTGCTGCGCCGCCAGCATGATGGCCTCCCATGTGCTGCCCTCGTCCAGGTCGCCGTCGCTGGACATGCAGAAGATGCGGTGCTTCGCGCCGCGCTGCCTGGCCGCCATCGCCATGCCGCAGGCCACCGGCAGGCCGTGGCCGAGGCTGCCCGTCGAGAACTCCACGCCGGGGATGTGGTGCGAGATGTGGCCGCTGAGCTTGCCGTCGTCGCAATAGTAGCGGTCCAGCCACTCCTTCGGGAAGTAGCCCAGTTCCGCCAGGCACGCCAGAAGCGCCGCGCCGCCGTGCCCCTTGCTCAAAAGGAAGCGGTCGCGGTCCGGAGAGTCCTTCGTCTCCGGCGTCACCTTCAGAATGCGCGTGTACAACACGGGATAGATGTCCGCCGTGGAGAGCATGCTGCCGATGTGGCCGCTCTTCCCCTTGAAGACCATCTGCAGGCAGTGCAGACGGATCGCCTTCGCCAGCGACCTGCACCGCTTCAACGCCTCTTCGTTCATTGCGTGTTTCTCCTCTTCTGCTGAACTCGTTCCTAAACAAAAAGTCCAAAACCGTCATCCACAAAAGACACAAAAAGGCGTTCCAGCAATGCCTTTCGGATGGAAGCGCTGCTAGCAGCGCAGATTTTCAGGACCTTCACCCTGAAAGAAATCGTTTTTTGCGTGCTTTGTGTGTTTTGTGGACTCAAGCCGCCATTTATTTTCATTCGGCAGATATCGTACTATAAGCGGTCAAACGCAACATGTGCAAAAGGAGGTGATTTTCATGAGGAAGATTACATTAACGGCATGAGCAAGAACCTGCCAACTGCGGGCGCGCTGCCGCCCGTCCTGCGCCTGAGCGACCTGAAGACGCGGCATGCGCTGCTGCTAGTGAACACGCTGCGGAAGCACGCGTCGCTGTCGCGCGTGGAGCTTGCGAAGGCGATGTCGTGCGACAACACGACGGTGACGCGGACGGTGCGGGACCTTCTGTCGCGGGGGCTTCTTCGGCCCGTGGGGAAGACGGAGCGCGAGCACGGGCGGCCGCGGGAGCAGCTGAGCCTGAACCCGTCGGGCGGCGGGGTCATCGGCATCGCGCTGACGCCGACGCACATCACGGGGGCGCTGATGGACCTGGCGGGCAACATCCGCCTGCGCGAGCAGATCTATTTCCCGCAGGAGCGCACACGCACCCTCTTCCTGGAGGCGCTTTCGCAGGTGACGGAGCGCCTCGTGGCCGCCGGGCGCGACAACCTGCTGGGCATGGGCGTCTCCACCTTCGGCACGAGCCTCGACGGCGGCATGAGCCTCAACGTGACCGCCAACTTCCCCGAGCTGCAGCATCTCGACCTCAACGCCTTCTTCAAGGAGAAGTTCGGCCTCTCGCCCCACTTCGCCGACATGATGGTCTGCCTCATGCAGCACGAACTCGACCGTGCGCCCGAACTGTCGCAGGGGACCACGCTCCTCGTCAGCGCCGGCAGCGGCATCGGCATGGCCGTCGCCGTGGACGGCAAGCCCCTCTCCGGCGCGCGGCACCACGGCGGCGAACTCGGCCATAACATCTTGGAGCCCAACGGATTACAGTGCAAATGCGGGCGGCGCGGCTGCCTGGAGACGCGCGCCTCCGCCGACGTCCTCCTCGCGCAGGCCCGCAGGCGGCTGAAGGCCCCCGCCCTCTCGTGGGAGGCCTTCGCCGAAGCCTGCCGGCAGGACAGGCCCGCCGCGCGCGACACCGTGCGCGCCGCCGTCCCCTACCTCGCCATCGCCGTCGCCAACCTCGTCAACAACCTCGCCCCCGAACACCTTGTGTTCACGGGAGAGCTCTTCCAGACCGGCCCGTGGCTCTGCGCCGAACTCGAAGCGGCCGTCCGCAAACTCCTCTTCCAGTTCACGGCCGACGGCCTCCAGCTTATATTCCGTACAGAAAGGGACGACAGCGGCGTCCTCGGCGCCGCCGGCCTCGTCCTCGACCGACTCTTCGACACCCCCGAGCTCTTCGAGAAAATCTGCCCCCCGCGCTTGTAAATTTTCATTCGGCAAATATATTAGGGGCACGGCCGCTTCCAGGACGGACGCAAGTTTTTTCGCTTTTTTTGCATCCGCGACTTGTTTTTTGACTGGAAGTGACCTATAATTT
>CACZQQ010000024.1 GCA_902783355.1 uncultured bacterium | reverse complement strand
GCCGGAATCACCGGAACTTCCGGAATCACCGGAACTTCCGGACCCGCCGGAATCGCCGGAATCGCCGGAGCCTCCGGAACTTCCGGAGCTTCCGGAGCCGCTGAAACCGTCGGCGTGGCCGGAACCGCCGGAATCACCGGAGCCGCCGGAGCCTCCGGAACTTCTGGAATCACCGGAGCCGCTGCAAGGGGGTGGGCGCAGGGGCGGCAGACACTCAGGCCGGTCGTGGATTCTTCCAGGGCAGACGCGGCTTCCATTGTCTTCCGGAAAAGTTCGACCAGGGCTGGCGGCGGTGCCAGTCTGACTTCGCCCAGCGTCATGCACGGCGTGGGCGCGGACGGCGCCGTCTTCAGAAGAACAGGTTGGATTTGACTAATCTCCATCGCCTTCCAAACTCTCCACGTTCTTCTTTCCGGTGAAGTCTTCCAGCTCGATTTCCTGACGGTGCTCCTCTTCCTTGAGTTCCTCGCGCAGCCAAATCTCGCGGTGCTCAGAAATCTTCATGCGCTCCTTGGAGGCCTGCGCAAAATGTGTCTTGGCCTCTTCGGAGAGACGCTCCTTTTCCTTGACATTCGCCGTCGCCAGCGCCACGTTGTCGGCCTTCAGGACGCCCTCTTCGTCTATGCGCGCCACGCTCTCGACGACCTTGTCAATCTCCTCGCGGGTGACCGCGTGTCCCAGCACTGCCTCGTAGATCCTGTCGCGGCGCTCCTCCTTCGTCTCCTCGTACTGCCGCAGTTCGTCCTTCCGTTCTTCAAGCTGTTGCTCGGCACGCCGGACCTCCTGCCGTGCGGCGGCAAGCTCCGCGCTGGCGCGATCCTCACGCATCACGCGGATTCTCAGGAGTTCTTGAAGGGCATAGGCCATGGCGTAGCAGGTAGGGCGAAAGGTCGGTGCGGCCCGCGCGTCAGCTGACGGCGGCCATGAGCATCTGGATGGTCTCCTTGTAGGTGTTGGTTTCGCGGAGACCCTGCTTGAGGAAGTTGTTCACGGCGTCGATTTTCGCGATGGCCTCGTCGGTCTCCGCGTCCGCGCCCTTCTGGTATTCGCCGATCTTGAGCAGAAGCTCCACCTCCTGGTACTTGGCCAGGATGGTGCGGAGGCGCGCCGCGGCCTTGCGGTGCTCCGGCGTGATGATGGCGTTCTGGCAGCGCGAGATGGACTGGAGGATGTCGATGGCGGGGTAGTGGTTCATCTGCGCCAGCTTGCGGGAGAGGATGATGTGGCCGTCGAGGATGGAGCGCGTCTCGTCGGCAATGGGCTCGGTCATGTCGTCGCCCTCTACTAGAACGGTGTAGAGGGCGGTTATGGAGCCCTTGGCTGAGTTGCCTGCCCGTTCCATGAGCTTCGGCAGTTCGGAGAAGACGCTGGGCGGGAAGCCGCGGCGTGTCGGCGGTTCGCCGGCCGCCAGCCCGATTTCGCGCTGGGCACGCCCGAAGCGCGTCACCGAATCCATCAGAAGCAGCACCTTCATGCCCTGGTCGCGGAAGCTCTCCGCAATCGCCGTGGCGACGTAGGCGGCCTTGAGGCGCTCCATCGCGCTGCGGTCGGAGGTGGAGCAGACCACCACCGACTTCCGCATGCCCTCCTCCCCCAAGTCCTTTTCAATGAATTCACGGACTTCGCGGCCGCGCTCGCCAATCAGGGCCAGCACCGTCACCTCGGCCTCGGTATTGCGCACAATCTGCGCCATGAGGGTGGACTTGCCGCCGCCGGCCGCCGCAAAGATGCCCATGCGCTGCCCTTCGCCGCAAGTCAAGAGCCCATCCAAGGCTCTTATCCCCAATGAAATAGGCTTGCAGATAATGGTTCGTTCCAAGGGATTCGGTGGATTCGCATAGACGGGATAGTAGCCTTCGGGATGGAGGGGGCCTTTGCGGTCGGCGTCCAGCGGCCGCCCAAGGCCGTCCACCACGCGCCCGAGCAGCGTGCGTCCGACAGGCACCTGGTGGACGCGCTGCGTGGGAATCACCTCCGTCTGCGCCGAAATGCCGATCATCTGCCCGAGTACGGTCAGCAGTACGGCCTCCTTGGTGAAGCCGACGACCTCCGCCTGAGCCTCGATGTCCTCCCACGGGTTTCGCAGGATGCAAATCTCGCCGATCTTGACGCCGGGCACGGACGCCTTGACAATGGTCCCCACCACCTGGATGACCTTGCCCTTCACGTCGATCGGCCGCACATCGTCGATTGCGCGGTCCAGGACCTCCCGGATGTAGTCAAAGGAGTTGGCCACGTCACGCTTCCTTCGAAAAATGCTTCTTGAGGGACCTTTCGATGGCGGCCAGCTGCGTCTCGATGGAGGCGTCCGCGATGCCGGCCTCGGTCTCGATCATGCAGGCGGCCCCCTTCAGGCGCGTGTTTTCCTGCACGTCGATCTCCTCCATCAGCGGATAGTCCGCCAGCAGGTCGTTCAGGCGCGCCCGCACGACCGCAACCATCTCCGGCGCGACCTTCAGGGTGATGCGGCGCTGATTCCGGATCACCGCGTTCATCACCTTGCGGACGACCTGGATGACGAGCTCCTCGTCACCGATCTCCATCACGCACTTCCTGAGCGCCGTCATGACGACATCCACCATCTTGCCCTCGACGGATTCCATGAAGGCGACGCTTTCGTCCAGGAGCTCCAGCTTGCGGGCGACGATGGCCGCCTTGCCCTCTTCAAGCCCCTGTTCGTAGCCGCGCTGTCTCTCCGCCTCGAAGGCGTCCTTCGCGGACGCGCGGATCCTGTCCGCCTCCGCCTCCGCCTCCGCCAGGACCTCTTCGGCACGGCGCACCGCGGCTGCCTCCTCCGCCTTCACCAGACGGGTCGGGGAATGCAATTCAATGGAGTTCTTCTTCAGGAGTAGCATAGCGCAAAGGCCTCGGGAAACTTCAGTTTAAGCAGGCGCTTGACCACATCTGGCTGGTCGGCCGCCTTCGACAGGTCGAATTTGGCGAAGTAGGGGAGGAAGCGGAAGACCTCCGGATAGGCGCCCGGATAGTCTTGCTGGAGCTGGCGCACACGGGCGCCATCCACCACGGTCGTCCACTCCGCCGCGTGCGCGAGCGCCTCCAGCCAGAGGTGGATCTGCCGCCGCGTCTCCTCGTCCAGCAGGGCGAAGCGGTTCTCCGGCCGCGAGAAGTCCAGCAGGGGGTTTCCGGCGGCGAGGTAGTCGCGCACGTGCGGCCAGAGCCGCTGGTCGGCCACAAGCTCCCGCGCGGATTTCAAGTCCAGTTCCGCCATCAGTTGTTCTCCTCAACCCAGCTGCGTCCGGCCCCCTTCTGGGAGGCCAGATAGCGCCGCCAGCGGCGGCCGCTCTCGTCCGTCCGTCCAATCATCGCCAGGGCGCGCGTCTCCAGAATTGCCTCGGCGCGAGACAATTCTGGCGGAAAGTCCGCCGCCGCGAGCACTTTCAGGGCGGCTTGGCCCTCGCCGTCCGCCAGCAGGAGTTCCGCCAGGGCGGCCGCGGCCACGCCGTCTGCGGGGTCGTCTTCCACCAATGCCTCGACAATCGCGCGCGCGCGATGAGGCCGGCCGTGCCGTGCGAAGAGCCACGCCGACGTCAGCATGAATTGTCGGCTCTGCGGCGTCATTTCTGCGGGGGCATTGCCTTGAAGACCGTCACGGTGATCTTCTCGTATTGAAGTCCTTCGATGGCGTTCTTCACCAGGCTCTTGATTTGCGGAATCAGGTCCTCGACCTCCGCGTCCCAGCGGCTGCGGATGGCCACGGCCGCCGAACTGGGAAGCGTGTTCTTGGAAAAGGGGTCGTTCTCCGGCAGGACGATGTGGACGCGTGCGTCCAGGATGCCGTCGATGGAGGAGATGGTGCGCGCCAGGTCCTGCGCCAGCGCATCCATGAAGCGGATGCGCTCCTCCGAAGGCGAGCTGACCATGCCGGACTTCTTGAAGACTTCGGTGACGCCCTGATACTTGCGTTGCGGAAGTCCTTGGCTTTCAAGGAGATTGACGGCTGCGGCAAAGTCCCTGGTGTCGATGACGACGTTCCAGAGGTTCTCTTCGCCCTCCCTCTTGCGGCAGTCAATGCCGGCGTCCAGCAGGGCCGCCATGACCAGATTGGCCTGGTGCTCCTCCAGCTGGGCATGAAGCGTGGCCT
>CACZQQ010000023.1 GCA_902783355.1 uncultured bacterium | reverse complement strand
GTCAAGGGCACCGGCTGCCGCGAATGGACCGTCCCCGAGGACTTCCCCTACGGCTGCGCCAAGCGGCTGCTCGACCTCTTCCTGAAGGTCGAGACGGCCAGGCCCTTCTCGCCCGCGCGCTCCATCAAGACACCAGCGGAGATCGAGGCCGTCCGCCAGGGCGAGCGTCTGGCGGAGACCGGCCTGGCCGCCGCCGACGACATGCTGGCGGAGGCGACCGTCGGCGCGGACGACGTGCTCCTCTATCGCGGCGAGGTCCTGACGGCGGAGCGGCTGCGCGGCGCCATCAACGCGGCCATCGCGGCCGCCGGCGGAACCGCCACGGGCACCATCGCCGCGCCCGGCCCCCAGGGCGCCGACCCCCACCAGGCGGGCTTCGGCCCCGTCCGCGCCCACACGCCTATCATCTTCGACATCTTCCCGCAGGACCAGCGCACAGGCTACTGCGGCGACCTGACCCGCACGCGCGTCAAGGGCGCGGCCCCCGACTACGTTCAGGCCGCCTACGAGGCGGTGCTGGAGATCCAGGAGCAGGCGCTGTCGCGGCTGAAGCCGGGCGTCCTCGGCATCGAAATGCAGGAGATGACGGAAAAGTTCTTCGCGGAGCGCGGCTATCCGGAGGGGCGCGACGAGGCGACCGGCCTCCACCACGGCTTCTTCCACGGGCTGGGGCACGCCGTCGGCCTGGAGGTCCACGACCAGGGGCCCAGCCTCAACAAGCGCGGCACCACGCCGCTGGCGCCTGGCCACATCGTGACCGTCGAGCCGGGCATCTATTACCCCGAATGGGGCGGCATCCGCATCGAGGACACCGTCGCCGTCACCGCCGACGGCATCGACAACCTCGCCATCGCCCCGAAGCATCTGGTCGTCGAATAGCCATGCGCGACGTGAACCCACAGCTGGAGGCGGCCTTCTTCGACCTCTTCAAGGCGTATTTCGATCTGGAGAAGGACGCAGGCGCGCAGCACGACAGCCACAACTACACGCTGGCGCGCATGGAACCGCTGGCCGCCCTCGCCGGACACCCCGAAGAGCGCCTGCGCGTCATCCACGTGGCCGGCACCAAGGGCAAGGGCTCCACATGCTACTACATGGGGGCGCTGCTCAACGCCGCCGGAAGGCGCTGCGGCCTCTTCACAAGCCCCCATGTGGACAGCGTGCGCGAACGCTTCCAGCTGGACGGGCGCCCCATCGACTACGCGCCGCTGCACGCCGCCGCGGAGGAGTTCTGCGCGCGCCTCAAGGACAGCGGCCTGACGCCCTCCCTCTTCGAGATCTTCACCGTCCTCGCCCTCAAAATCTTCGCGGAGGCGGGCGTGGACTACGCCATCATGGAGACAGGCATCGGCGGCCGCGTGGATGCCACCAACTATGTGCCCCGCAAGGTGCTGCAGGCAATAACCCCCGTCAGTTTCGACCACATGGCGCTGCTGGGGGGGACCATCGAGGCCATCGCCGCCGAAAAGGCGGGCATCATCACCACGGCGGCCCCCACGGTCATCGCGCCGCAGCCCTACCCCGCCGCCGAGGCGGTCCTCCTGGCCCACGCACGGGAGATGGGCTCGCCCGTCATCCGGCCGGATTCCGACGACGGCGACGACGACACGGCGGCATGGCTGCCGCCCGAGACGCCCGATTTCCTGCGGGAGAACTTCCGCTGCGCCCTCGCGGGCGTCCGCGCCCTGGGCGAAACGCCCCGCCCGGCGGCCTTCCAGCCGCCGCTGCTGCGCGCGCGCTTCCAGCTCCTGCGGGACGAGCCGCCCGTCCTCATCGACGCCGCCCACAACGGCGACAGCGCGCGACGCCTCGCCCGCGCCGTCCTGCAGCGCTTCCCACGCCGCCATTTCCTCTGCGTCCTGGGCGTGCTGGCCGGAAAGGACCTCGCGGGCATCGTCGCGGGCCTGAAGCCGCTGGACGCCGAATACATTCTCGTGAACCCGCGGACGCCGCGCGCCTCCGCACGGGAGGCGCTGGAGGCCGAATGCCGCCGCCAGGGGCTGCCCGTCCGCGCCGTCCTGGACGACATCGCCTGCGCCGACGACCTGCCCGCCGGCGCGCCGCTCCTCTTCACGGGCTCCTTCTTCACCGCCCTCACGGGCAAGATGCTCTTCGACACGGAGGCGCCGCCGCCATGAAAACCTGGATCCTCTACGTGATCTGCTCCGCGCTGGCGCTGGGCCTCTACGACTTCTGCAAGAAGCAGGCGGTCCGCGAAAACAGCACGCTGCCCGTGCTCTTCCTGGCCACCTTCTGCGGAAGCGCCTTCTATCTGCTCCTGAGCCTCTGCACGGGACGGCTGGCCGACGCCTGGCAGTGCACGCCACGCCAATATCTGCTCATTTGGGTCAAGGCGCTGATCGTGGGCGGCAGCTGGCTGTGCGCCTACCGCGCGCTGACGACGCTGCCGCTCTCCATCGCGGCCCCCATCCGCGCCACTTCGCCCCTCTGGGTCCTCATCGGCGCCACGTGCCTCTACCGCGAAATCCCCTCCCTCGGCGAAGGCATTGGCATGATCCTTGTGCTCATCGGCTACTGTTTCTTCACGCTGCTGGGCCACAGGGAGGGCTTCGCCTTCCGCAACAGCCCCGAAATGCGCCTCGTCATCCTCGGGACGCTGCTGGGCGCCACCTCCGGCCTCTACGACAAGTTCCTCCTGAACACGCTGGCCATCCCCGCCGCCACCGTCCAGGTCCACTTCTCCGTAAACCTGGTCGTCCTCTTCGGCATCGCATGGCTGGTGCGGCGCGCGACCGTCCCCGTGAAGCCCGCGCAGTGGCGATGGAGCATCCCCGCCACCGGCGTCCTGCTGATTCTGGCGGACTGGTGCTACTTCCACGCAGTCAGCCTGCCGGGCGTGCCCATCTCGCAGGTGGCGCTCGTGCGCCGCTGCAGCTGCATCGTCACCTTCCTGCTGAGCGCCTACGTCCTGAAAGAGCGCAACATCCGCGCAAAGGCCGTCGCCCTCATATTCATCCTGGCGGGCGTCGCCCTGATGGGCCTCTATTGAAGTATAATATAAATTGCTGCAATCCAGACAATTATATTAACAACTCCCAAGCAGAGGACCGTGAAGGAGCCCAGATCCTTCGCCTTCTTCGCCAGTGGATGGCGCTCCGGCATCACCATGTCGACCACCGCCTCAATGGCGGTGTTGAGCGCCTCGGCCGCCAGCATCAGCACCCAGGCGCAGGTCAGCATGACCCGCCAGAGCAGAGACAGATGCGGCAGGAGCCACGCCAGCGGCAGCACGACGGCGCCCAGCGCCAGCTCCTGGCGGAAGGCGGCCTCGCCGCACAGCGCCTTGAAGCCGTCCCACGAATAGGTGGCCGCATGGAAGAAATGCGTCACCCCCTTGAGTTTCTGCATGGTATCGCCTCCAGACATGAAAAGGCCCGGCGGACGGATTGTCAGTCGGGCCATGAATGGCATCTCCAAGGAGAATTGAACTCCTGTTACCAGGATGAAAACCTGGTGTCCTAGGCCACTAGACGATGGAGACCCAAAACGGTAAGTGGACATAAAATAATGCGTCTTCCCAAGTTTGCAACCCCATGCCGACCCCACGCCTCTTTTTGCCGTCAGGGCAATAAACCGCGCCGCGCCACGTTTATTGTAGTGGCCGCGGCCGCGCGTGTCCCCCAAATGGCAGGCGACGCCTATCTAAAGAACGCGCGTACACGTGCAGATTCGCGACAAGGGATTAAATTACGTTGTTTTTCACAATGGACCATTGACTCCCTTGCCCTTTCACAACCATGAACAACCCTGCAAAAGACCCTGAACAGCTGAAGCGCGAGACAGAGGCTTACCTGGCGCGCATCCGCCGGACCATCTCCGAGTCGGAAGCGCTGGTCGCGCAGGCCGAACTGCGCCGTGCGGAGACTGACCGGATGCTGGCGTCGCAGGGGCTTACCCGTGAGCAGGTCGAGGCGATGACCTTCACGCCGGAG
>CACZQQ010000022.1 GCA_902783355.1 uncultured bacterium | reverse complement strand
TACCTCTCCCCGCCCGCACGGCCGGTCCCCGAGGCCATCGCCGCCAACGTCAAGGCCGAAATCACGGACGACCTCAAGGGCCGCGAGCCCTTCCGCCCCTTTTCGTTGCAGGCCCACATGGAAATGCTCATCATGCCGCGCAAGGACGGCGAATGCGAACTGGAGTTCGAGGGCTTCACGATGCGCTACAATGAGGCCAAGAAACGCAACTATCTTCCTCAAATACAATTGTATTCTGTCTATAACGAAGACCGCTCGCTCTACCTGTCGGGCATGGCCAAGAACGGCGTCGTCCGCTTTCCCGTCCAGAAGGGCAGGCTCTACCGCTTCGTCTATATGCCGGAGACGGATTTCGCCACGCGCCCCTACTGGTATATGAAGCGCTGCAGCGAGCCCTACGCCATCGGCCACCACAACAACGGCCTCGGCTTCGTCGCCTACGATTTCAAGTCGCCCCTCTGGTTCTACGTGGAGCCGGACACCCCCGAGCTCAAGATCTACATCAGCCACACCTACACGCACGACTTTGACATCGACCTGAGGGACCCCGACGGCCAGATCGCCGCCAGCTTCCACGAGAAGGGCGCCGATGGCGGCCAGCTCTCCGTCGAGGGTGCGCCCAAGCCCGGCTGGTGGAAGGTGGAGTTCCCCTCCGAACGCGGCTTCTGCGGATACCTCCGCCTGGGGACGGGACTGACGAAATACGTGGTTCCCGACCCTGAAAACGCCCTGAAAGTCGAGGCCCTGAAATGAAAGAAGAGCGCCTGAAGTCCATCCTGGAGCTGCTTGACACATGCTTCACCTCTAGGGAGGGAGTAATCTACAGTTCCCTTGACCGGGAGACGCGCAGGCCGACGGACGAGCATACCTTCCGCGGGGCGACGCCTCTGTCGTCCCTGAAGGGGAAGGGCACCAACAGCCGCGAATTGTATGTGGAGGGCTATACGCGTCCCGAAGTGGCGGCCCACGAGAACAGCGGCATGGCCACGGGCGCGGCGCTGGCCGCCGCCGTCATGGCGTGCCGCCGCACGGGAAGCGGGGAGGCGCTCCGCCGCGCGCGGCGCCTCTTCGGCGGCCTGCGGCGCATCTGCGAGGTCGGTGCCACCTACGAACCTGGCTTCATCACAAAGTACTACGGCGCCCGCTTCACCTACGAGACCAGCAACGACCAGTGCCTCTATGTGACATGGGGGCTGGACGCCTACCGCGAACTGGCGGCCGCCGAAGAACGGGAATTCATCGTCCGGCAGATTCCCGCCATCGCGGACTTCTGGATGCGCCACAACTACACATACACCTATTTCGAGCACAAGGACATGAAGTGGCCGCCGCTCCGCTTCCCCGCCCTGCTGGCTATCGCCTACGAATACACGGGCGACGAGAAGTACCGGCGCGCCTCCGAAGACATCATGGCCGAGAACATCGACTGCGTCCCCGAGTTCGCCGTCATTCCGCGCTACCGCAACCGACGCTACTCCGACTACGAGGAGGCGCACGACATCCGCTATCTGCACGGCATGGCGGACGCCGTGACCATGGACACCATGCATCTGTCGCTGCTCCTGCGCTGCCTGCCGGAAAGCCGCTTCGCCCCCCAATGGCGCAAGGGCGTCGAGACCATCTGGGACGAGGCGCGGCGCGTCCTGACGCCGGACGGCAAGTGCCTGACGCTGGCCTTCTATCAGATGCAGGACGGCCAGACCGTGGAGCCCTACGCGGATTCGCCCCTGCCATGGGCGCGGACGGCATGGAGCACGATGATCGTGCGCGCAGGCCTCCAGGGACTTTCCTGTATGCCCCACCGCCGCGGCGAGATCATCGCGGCCGCCACGCGCGTCCTGGAGGCGTTGGGGCCGCACGACCTGACCTACTATGAAGACCTGCACGGCTTCCCCGAAAGCCGCCGGTTCCTGGAGCGCTTCCTCAGCGGCGACGCCATTTCCAACTGGCTGTGGGCCTACGAACTGCTGCAGCTTCTCCAGAGCGGCTCAGAGAGATGACAGCCATGGCGACAAGCGGCAGCTACATGGGCCTTCTCGACTGGATCATTCTGGTCGTGCCGGTCGTCTTCGTGATGGGAATGGGCTTCCGCTCGCGCCGCTACATCCGCGGCGTCTCGGACTATCTGGCGTGCGGGCGCGTCTGCGGCCGCTATGTGCTGAGCATGGGGGACGTGGCCAACGCACTCTCCGTCATCGGCTTGGTCACCTATATCGAAATCAAATACACGACGGGCTTTGCGCTCGGCTTCTGGACCAATCTGCTGACGCCCGTCGGCATGATGCTGACACTCACCGGCTACTGCGTTTACCGCTTCCGCGAGACGCGCGCCATGTCGCTGGGCCAGTTCCTTGAGATGCGCTACAGCCGCCCGCTGCGCATCTTCGCGGCGGGATTGCGGTCGCTGGCGGAGATGCTGGCCAACATGATCATGCCGGCCGTCGCCGCCCGCTTCTTCATCCAGATGCTGGCCCTGCCGGCGCGGATTTCGCTCTTCGGCCTCCAGATTCCGACATTCGACCTCCTGATGCTGCTCTTCCTGACGCTGGCCATCACCCTCATCTGCCTGGGCGGCACGCTCGCGCTCGTCGTCACCGACACCATCCAGGGCATGATCCTCTGCCCGCTGCTGGTCTGCTTCATCGTCTTCATCCTGTGCAAGTTCTCGTGGAGCGGTGAAATCATCCCCGTGATGACCGACCGCGTGGCCGGCGAGAGCTTCCTCAACCCGATGGACGTTGCCAAGCTGCGCGACTTCAACTTCTTCTCCATGATTGTCGTCGTGGCCTTCAACAGCGTCTTCCACATGGCTACGTGGATCGGGCACGGCGCCTCCTGCGCCGCCAAGTCCGCCCACGAACAGAAGATGGCGCAGCTCTTCGCCGGATGGCGCCTCGCCATCGTCACCGTCTTCTATCTGCTGGTGGCCGCCTGCCTCATCACCTTCCTCAACCACAAGCACTTCGCCAAGGAGGCCAACGGCATCCGGCAGGCGCTGGCCACCCGCGCCGTCGACGAAGTCGTCAAGGACGAGGGCACGCGCATGCGCCTCCACGAGACCATCGCCGCCATGCCGCCCATCGTCCACGAGATCGGCGTGGACGCGCCGCTGTCGCGCGAGTCCAATCCGGACGCGCAGTTTCTGGAGCGGCTCCACGGTGCCCTCAAGGAGGCGGAGCGGCAGCACGCGCTGGACGCGGACGCGGCGCAGAAGCGGACGGCGGAGGAAACGCGCCACGCGCTCATCGACGCGGAGGGCCGCGCGAACGACCAGTTCCAGCAGTGCCGCACCCTCTTCACGCAGCTCAACCTCTCCGCCACCATGCGCGCCCTCCTGCCCGGCGGCCTCTTCGGCGCCTTCTGCCTCCTCCTCTTCCTCGCCATGCTCTCCACCGACGACACGCGCATCTTCAGCGCGACCCTCACC
>CACZQQ010000021.1 GCA_902783355.1 uncultured bacterium | reverse complement strand
GGGGTGGCCGATGGCATGGCTGAAGTCGCCGGGCCCGAAGAAGATCATGTCGATGCCGGGGACCTGGCAGATTTCGTCAAGCTGCGAAAGCGGCTCGGGATCCTCGATCTGGACGATGATCATGCGGTTGGCGTTCATGAACTTGATGTATTCCACGAAGTCCAGCATGCAGTAGAGGCCGTCGGCGTTGCCGCCGTCCACGGGGCGCCGGCCGATGGGCTGGAAGCGGACCGTGTGGGCGATGTATTTGGCCTCTTCGAGGCTCATCAGATGGGGGATGATGATGCCGGCGGCGTCGCATTCCAGCGGCTGGATGTAGTCGCTGTAGCAGCCTTTCGGGACGCGGACCAGGCAGTCGCAGTCGTGGATCTTGGCGGCCATGATCTGCGCTTCCATGGTGGTGAAGTCTGTGGGGACGTGTTCGCGGCAGATCCAGATGCCGTCGAAGCCGGACATGGCGGCGATGTCGGCCACGCGCGGGCAGGAGAGGTTGATCTTGTAGGTGATGGCCTTCTTGCCTGAACGGATCTTGTTCAGGATTCGGCTGGGGCGGGGTTGCATCATGGCTTCTTGCTCCTGTGGAAGTGGTTACTTGACGTTGGAATCCTTCATGCGGTCCGCCCAGTTGTGGGGCCGGATGAGGCGTTCGGGCAGTTCGGGGACGATTTCGAGGATTCGCTTCATCACGTCGTCGGAGAGCGGCCCCTTGTTGGCCAGCGCCATGTTGCTCTTGAGCTGGTCGATGGTGTCCACGCCAGTCAGCACGCCGTCGATCTCCTTGATGGAGAAGAGATAGCGCATGTAGAGCTCGGCGGGGGCTATGCCGATTTCGGCGGCCAGGGCCTCCAGCTTCTGGCGGTAGGGGACGAGCTCCTGCAGGTAGGAGGGGATCTTCTCGACGGGCATGAGGAGCATGCCCTGCAGATAGACGCTGCGGTCGAAGATGATGGTGCCGCGGGCGTGCGCCTCGCGCGTGAACTTGAGGAAGCGGCGGTCGAGCACGTTGCCTGGGACCTGCACCGCCATGGCGCGCTCGATGCCCTCCGGCTCGTAGGCGTCCAGGGAGCAGCCGGCACGCTGTAGCTTGCCTTCCTTCACCAGCTCCTCCAGGATGTGGAAGAAGCGGTAGTCGGCCTCGCGGTGGAAGAGGAGGGCGTAGAGGCTGTCGATCTGCAGCTGCTTCAGCGAGTTCTCAAGCGACTTGCGGATGTGGACGCGCGCGTCCGCCTCCGTCATGTCGGAGGGCATGACCGCCACCTTGCTGACGACCTTCATCGTCTTGTCCAGGCCGGTCGCCTTGAGGGCGCGGCCCAGGACGGCCTCGCTCTCGCCGTAGCCGGCGGCCGTGTCCAGCATGCGGATGCCGCCGTCGGCCGCCGCCGCGATGATGGCGTTCACCTCGTCCTGCGTGGGCTGGCCGTGGGTGTTGGCGATGCCGTAGCGCAGCCCGAACTGCACCGTGCCTAAGATCAGTTTGAGTTGTTCCATCTTGTTGAGCTCCAATTATTTGGCAGTCAGACCGCCGTCCACGGGGATGTTGGTTCCGGTGAGATAGGAGGAGGCGTCGGAGGCCAGGAAGACGATGATGCCCTTGAGGTCGGTCTGGCTGGCCATGCGCCCCAGCTGGGTGCGCTCGCTGTACTGGCGGACGAAGCGCTCCGGCAGATGCGGCTCCAGGAGGCCGCCGGGGTGGATGGCGTTGACGCGGATGTTGTCCGTGCCGAGGACGCTGGCGGCCCAGCGGGTGAAGTTGACCATGCCGCCCTTCTCGTAGAAGTAGATGGGGGAGGGGTTCTTGCCCATGTCGGTGCCGGCGTAGTTGGCGAATTCGGGGCCGACGAGGCCCATGAAGGAGCCGATGTTGATGATGGAGCCGCTCTTGGCCTTCTTCATGTATTCGGCGGCGGCCGCCGTGATGTAGAAGGTGGCGGAGGCGTTCACGTGCAGGCTCTGGTCGTAGCCCTCGAGATCCTGCAGCCAGCCGGAGCAGGCGCTGCGCGTGACCGCGTTGTTCACGAGGATGTCGATGCGGCCGGTCTGCGCGACCACGTCGGCGATGAGCTTGTCGATGGAGGCGCGCTGGCTCAGGTCGAGCTGGAGGGCGCGCACGTCGAGCCCTTTGGCGGCAAAACCGCCGGCGACCTCCTGGCAGTGGGCCAGGTCGCGGGAGGCGATGAAGACGGTGGCGCCGGCCTCGCCGAGCGCCTCCACGATCTGCTTGCCGTAGCGGCCCGCGCCACCTGTCACGATGGCGGTCTTGCCATTCAGGCGGAAGGAATCAATGACGTTCATAACTGTTTGCACTCCAAGAAGTTATTTGATGAGGACCTCGGTGCCGCCGTTCTTGCGGCTCTCGATGCCGCCGATGACCAGCTGCATGAGTTCCACCGTGTCGGAGAAGGGGTGCGGGGGCTGCTCGGTGCGCAGGAACTC
>CACZQQ010000020.1 GCA_902783355.1 uncultured bacterium | reverse complement strand
CATTATATTAACTGCCATGCCCTTCCGCCTGCCTGATGGACACAGGCCGCAGGGTCTGTCAGTCCTGTCCATGTCCTTGATTTGGAGCAAAAAAATGAAAAACTTCATGCGTTTCCTGGGCATCGCCGCCATCGTCTGCGCCGCCTCCTTCGCCCTGACATCCTGCGAGAAGAAGTCTGAAACGGAAAAGGCCATCGAGCAGCTCGGCCAGGACGCCGAGAAGGCCGCCGACAAGGCCGGAAAGGACGCCGAGAAGGCGCTGGACAAGGCCGACAAGGAAGCCGCCAAGGCCATCAACAACCTCACCAAATAGCGGCGACGGCATCTCCTGCGAGAGACGGCGGCGGCACACCACCGCCGCCGTCTCCACGTCTCCAGAATATATTCCGCCTGTATCCGCGCAACTACATCAGCGCGTTCAATTTATTGCGCGAAGCGGTCGCGACTTCGGCATGGAGGTTGTGGCCGTGGGCGTCCATGGTCACGATGGCGGGGAAGTCCCTGACCTCCAGTTCCCAGATGGCCTCGGGGGAGCCGAACTCCTCCATGAAATAGACATTTCGGACGGCGACGACCGCCTGCGCCAGCACCTGCGCCGCGCCGCCGACGGCGGAGAGATAGACGCAGCCGCAGCCGCGGCAGGCCTCCAGCGTGGCCTCTCCCATGCCGCCCTTGCCGATGACGGCGCGTAGGCCGTAGCGTTCGATGACAGTGGCCATGTAGGGCTCCTCGCGGGCGGAGGTCGTCGGGCCAGCGGCGGTCACGCGCCACGCGCCGTCCGCCCCGCGGACCATGACAGGGCCGCAGTGATATACTGCAACTCCTTGGAAATCAAGATGTTGCGGCAAAGAAGGAGCTGTCGTGCCGCCAGCCAGGAACTTATGGGCGGCATCCCTCGCCGTGTAGAGGCGTCCGCTGAGAAGGACGGCCTGGCCGCAGGCCAGGGAGCGCACATCGTCTTCGGCCAGAGGCGTCTTCAAGTGGACGGGCTCATTCATTCCGCCGGGCTCTCCTGGCCTGCGGGCGCCCTGCCGTCACTGGGCACGGGCCTGTCCACCTGATAGATCTCCTCGCCCTCGCGCGAATAGCCGATCTTGTCCCTGGCGACGGCCTCGATGGCGGCCGGATCGTCGTTCTTGAGCTGCTCAATGGTGCGGCGTGTCTCGCGCGCCTCCTCCTCAAGGACGGAAAGATACTCCTTGCGCTGCTGGATGGCTTCACGCATCTTCCTGGCCTCGTTGGCATTGGGCGTAAAGAGGAAGAAGAGGAAGGCGCCGCCCAGAAGCAACGCCGCGAAACCGATGAAATCGCCTTTGGTCATGTGTTTGTCTCCGTCGGTTTACCGCACGGTGGCGGCGGCTATGCCGGCCTCGCGGGCGGCCTGGGCGCACGCCTCCAGGACGGAGGGGCGCGTCCGCTGAAGCCCGCGGCATCTTTCGTCCGGCAGGTTGTCATGGGGCAGGAAGGCCTGGAAGATCCAGCTCTTGGCGCCCTGGAGGAGGGGCGCCATGGCGCGAATCTCCTCCGGCGTGTGGCGGCTCTCCAGCACCGTGGTGCGGAATTCGTAGTCGCGCGCGCGCGTCACTATCAAGGCGATGGAGGCGCGGATGGCCTCCACATGCCCGAAATGCACGAATTCGGCGTAGTGTTCAGGGGCGCACTTGACGTCCATGGCCACGTAGTCCACCAGCGGCAGGACGCGCTCCAGCATCTCCGGGTTGGAGCCGTTGGTGTCCAGCTTGACCTTGAAGCCCTGCTCACGGAAGAACTCAAGCGTCTCCGGCAGGTTCGCATGCACGGTCGGTTCGCCGCCGGAGAGGCTGACGGCGCGCACCCAGTCCCTGCGGCACTTCTCCAGGCGCTCCTGCAGCTGGCCGTAGGTGTAGGTCTTGGCGTCGACTGCGCCGATGAGGTCCGGATTGTGGCAGAAGCCGCAGCGGAAATTGCAGCCGGAGGTGAACATCAGGACGGCGATCTGGCCGGGGAAGTCCACCAGCGACGGCTGGCGCATGATGCCGTGGACGACGGATGGGGCGGCCAGGTCAGGCAACGGCCAGCGCCTCGTCCAGAATCTTCTGGATCATCTCCGGCGTGATGACGCCCTTGCCCTCCTCGGAATAGTCGGTCTGGATGCCCAGGTACTGGTAGAGGCGGCTGTGTTTGCAGACGGGATCGGCCTCGCCGGGGGCGGGGTTCGCGATGTAGTCGGGGTCGGCCTCCGTGCCGCCGCTGGAGACGACCATGGCGGGGATTCGGCTCGGGTTCAGGCACTCCGCCTTGCAGAACTTCACGAGGCCGTCCTCGGTGAGGACGTCGGAATAGGCCTTCTGGAAGACGGCGTACTTGGGGTCGGTCAGCAGCTTGTCGATGCGGCGGTTGAGCATGGCGCACTTCTGGCAGCCGGCCTTGCCGAAGACATGGATGGTCAGTTTGTGGTCGCTGGAAATCATGGCTCTCTCTTGATAAGGAATATGCAAAGGTGCTTGCTCCCCCGCCGGAGGGATTCCGGCGGGGCCGTCCGCGCATGTCAGCCGGCGGTCTCCAGGCCGCCTTCCAGGTCGGCGGTCTCGACCGCGTACTGGCCGCGGTGGCGGTTGACCAGCTCGCCGTAGCGCTTCGACTTGTTCCAGTTCTGGATCTTGGAGAAGTAGCCGACGACGCGGGTCAGGCCGAAGACGTCCTTCGAGCCGCACTGCGTGCAGGTCTCCACGAGGCCGCGGGTCTGGTGGCCACAGTGCTGGCAGTAGGTGAACTCGGGCGAGATGGTGATCTGGGCGCTCTGCGTCTGGAAGAAGGTGTTGCGGACCAGCTCCGCGATGGAGGCGGCGGAGGGCTTCTCCTCGCCCACGAAGGCGTGGGTCATGGCGCCCGACTCGATGACGGAGTGGAAGATGCCCTGCTTGCGGATGCGCTCCATGAGGGAGACGGGCGCCTCGGCCGCCAGATGCACCGAGTTGGTGTAGTAGGCCACGTCCTCGCTGTCGCCCTTGTAGCAGCCCAGGGCCTCGTCGCGGAAGTAGAGCAAATCGGCCTTGGCCAGGCGGCGCGCCGCGCTCTCCGCAGGGGACTCCTCCAGCGTGAACTTGAGGCCGTACTTCTCCGTGTACTTCTTGGCGCGCAGATACATGTGGACGGTGATGCGCAAGGCCATGTCATAGGCCTCCTTGGATTCATGCATCTCCTTGCCCAGCAGAAACTTAACCATGTCGTTCATGCCGAGCATGCCGATGATGTAGGTCACCTTGTCCAGCTCAATGTAGGGGCGGCCGTCGCACGCCTTCTTGCCGACCTGCCACAGCGGGCGGCCGGGCTCGGACATCATCAGCGCGATCATCTTCTTCTTTTGGAGATGCGCCTCGACCACCAGGTCCATCATGCGGTCGACTTCGGCGATGACGCCCTCGTAGTTCTTCTTGCCGGCGCGCGCGGCGCGGAAGGCGCACTGCGGCAGGTTGATGGTGACGTTCTGGAAGCCGCAGAAGCGGAGGCACTCGGGGTGCTTGAGCATGCGGTTGTCGGTGATGGTGGTGCGCAGGCGGCAGCAGCTGGAGAGGGTCACCTCGTCGCGGTCGAAGACGAAGTAGGTGGAGCCGTTCTTGGAGGCCAGCTCGCACGCCTCCATGAAGATCTTGTACTGCTCGGGGTCCTCGAAGGTCTCCTGCGAGACGTGGAAGTCGCACTTCGGGAACTCGAAGATGCGGCCGTTGCGGTCGCCCTCGCCCCTCACCTTCAGCAGCGCCGAGGTGAAGCGGCGCGCCTCGTTCACGTATTCGCCGTAGGTGACGATGTGCTCGCCGCGGGAGGCCAGGTCCGCCTCGACGGCGCTGTCGTAGAAGAGGCCGTTCTTGTTGTCGTAGAGCTCGTGCAGCACGAGGCGCTCGCCCTCCCCTTCCTTCAGGTAGAGGTCCATCAGGCGGTTGCCGTTGGCGTCGGTCGCCTCCTGCAGGCGCTCCTCCAGGGCGTGGATGACGCCCTGCGCGTCCTTGAGCTGGTACTTGCCGCCGGGGCCGACGGCGGGCACGCTCTTCATGTAGTTGGGCACGCCCGTGTGGATGTTGAAGTCGAGGAAGAGGGTCTGGCCGCCGCGGGAGAAGGCGTTCT
>CACZQQ010000019.1 GCA_902783355.1 uncultured bacterium | reverse complement strand
GTCCTGCAGCGCATCAACCGCACGAGCCTCTTCAGCAGCGGCTATGTGGATCTGGTCTTCAGCAACGCGCAAGGCCACGAGGAGCTTGTGCCGCTCGACGTCTATCCAGACCCGCTGAACCATCCCGAAAACAAGCGCCAGCTCTACATCGGCGGCGCCATGGACGGCGTGGTCGCCGACCTGGGCGGCAACGGCCTGGAGGACATGGCGTGGGGATGTGTCTGGGACGGCATGACGCAGCTCTGCCCCTCCGTCATCTACTTCAACGGCGACGATGGCCCCAGCGGCAAATACGTCAACTACGTCCCCGCCACCGGCAGCAACCTCGTGGCCGCCGGCGACTTCAACGGCGACGGCCGCAACGACCTGCTCTTCTACGGCAGCAAGCGCGGCCTGCGGCTGGTCTGGCAGGACGAGGTCGGCTTCGCGCCGCGGCAGATGGCCGTCATTCCCGCCAGGACGGACATTGCCAGCATGGTCGGCTACCGCTTTAAGGACGACAAGGCGGCCACGCTCTTCATCCGCATGGAGGACGGCTCCGTCGGCATGATCAAGGACTTCACCTCCGAAAGCAAGGACATCCCGCTCCTGCCGGCCGACCCCGACTATGTGAAGATTGTGGACCGCTACGCCAACGCCATGCAGGCCATCAAGGAGTCCGCGCCGAAGCTGCGCGTCATCAAGATCGACGGCACCGACTATCTGACTGTCTTCCGCAAGAAGTGCCTGTTGCTCTATCCGCTTGGCGCCAAGAAACTTGGAACAAAGCCCCTGCGCATCGACGTCCCCGAAGGCACGGCCGTCGAGGCGGGCGACGTCTTCGGCCGCGGCTGCACCGACCTGCTGATTTCGTCGGTCAACGGCAGCGACCGCCACGAGACCTCCTACCTCTATCTTGGCGGCAAGGACGGCTTCTCGAACAAGCGGCGCCTGACCATTCCGACCTGCCACGCCTGCGACGTGGCCCTGGGCAACTTCTCCGGCGGCAAGGGGCTTGACCTTGTCATCTGCGAAAAGCACACCCTCACCTCCTACAACAGCCATGTCCGCATCTATCCCACGGGCACGCTGACGAAGCCGGCCATCCCCGAGCCCGTCTCCCTCGTGGCCTACAACCCGATGCGCGTCCTCGTGGTCCATGACAAGTCGGGGCGCCCCTATCTGGTGGTCGGCAACAACCACAGTGGCGACGCCATCGCCGATCCGGACAACGACATCTACCTTGGCTCCGCCACCGGCTACCACGAGCACGACAAGATTACCCTGCCGGGAAGAGGCGCCGTCGACAGCGTCATTGCCGACTTGAACGACGACGGGAAGGCGGACATCGTCTTCGCCAACGCCACCGAACTGGCGATGTGGATGGACTTCGGCTCCTACGTCTTCTACCAGAAGGACGGCCGCTTCCAGCGGCAGCCGCAGCGCCTGCAGACCTTCCTCGCCCACGGCGTGCAGGTGGCCGACCTCGACCACAACGGCTATCTCGACCTGGTCTTCACCTGCCTGGAGAACCACTCCATCGCCATCTTCCACGGCGGCCCCGACGGCTACTCCAACGACCGCGTCACCTTCGTCGAGCTGAAGGACGAGAAGGGCAACGAATACCGCCCGCTGTGGCCGACCCTGGCCGACCTCAACAACGACGGCTACCTTGACATCATCATCCACAGCAACCGCTTCGAGGAGTGGTTCATCCTGTGGGGCGGTCCCGACGGCTTCGACTTCAAGCGCCGCCAGACCTTCAAGACGCACTTCCCCGCCAGCTCGAAGGTGGCCGACCTCAACGGCAACGGCTATCCCGATATCATCGTCGGCGCACACAACCCGACGCCCGGCGAGCCCAACGACTCCTACATCCACATCTACTGGGGCGGCCCCGAAGGCTACTCCGAAAGCCGCATGACCATGCTGCCCTGCAGCACCGCCAACTCGATGAACGTGGCGGACTTCAACAACGACGGCCTGCTCGACATCTTCGTCGGGAACTACCAGAACGTCATGGAACGCGACATCCCCTCCTACATCTACTGGAACTCCCCCGAGGGCTTAGCTCCCAACCGCCGCACCTTCATCCAGACCCATTCCGCCTCCGGCTCCGTCGCCGCCGACTTCAACGACGACGGCTACATCGACCTGGCGGTGGCGAATCACAAGGTCCACGGCGCGCACATCGCCTACTCCACCGTGTGGACCAACGGGAAGAACGGCTTCGACGAGAGCAAGAACGTCAACCTGTCCACCTCAGGCCCCCACGGCATGACCAGCACCGAGCCCGGCAACATCATGGACCGCTCCTTCAACGAATACTACGAGAGCGTGCCCCATGCCATTCCCGCCGGGGAGGGCATCACCGCCATCTACTGGGACGCGGACATCCCCGCCAAGTGCGACGTCTTCGCGCAGCTGCGTGTCGGCGACACCCTGGAGGAACTTGAAAAGTCGCCGTGGCTGGGTTCGACCATGGAGGGCAGCCGTTTCCGCGCCCACGACTTCGTGGACCGCGAGTTCTTCAACGGCAAGTACATGCAGTACCGCCTGATCCTCTACGCCTTCAACGGCGTCGAGACTCCGCGCGTCCGCAGCGTGACCGTCGAGTTCGACAAGCTCGGCAAGTTCCCGAAGCTGTTCTAGTTGTAACGGACCTGCCTGCGGACGCCGAAGCGGCGTCCGCTCAGGTTGGAAAGGCCCGCCGCGCCTGCGTGCGGGTGCCGAAGTGCGCGGGGCTTTTCGCCTCGCGCGTTCAGTTTATCTGAATAGTGTTTCTCCGCAGGCGGGCTGTCTTCAGCCCGCCAGTTCTTTGCAGGCGCTCCAGATGGCCTGGAAGAGTTCGGGGATCTGGGCCAGTTCCAGGCAGGAGAAGGCGATGCGGAAGTCACGTTCGCCGATGGCGATGCCGCCTGTCTGGTACTTGTCCAGCAGGAGGCGTCGCAGCGCCTCGGAGGAGGACTTGCGGAGGCGGAGGCACATGAAATAACCGCTGTTGAAGGGGTGGGCGGCGAAGTATTCGCCATATTCGGGATGCGCGGCCAGTGTCTGCGCGACCGCCTCGTATCTTGCGCGCATGACATCGCTCTTGGCTTGGCGCTGCCTGTAGAACTCCTTTGATGTAAGTGCCTGCATTGCAATATATTGCGATAAAGCAGAGCAATTGGAGACCGTGCTTCGGATGAGGCCGGCGGCCTTCTGCTCAAGGGCCTTGTAGAGGGCGGCGGTGGCCGCCGCGTCTGCCTTGGTGCCGATGGAGAAGGCGATGAAGCCCACGCGCAGCCCCCAGACATAGCACTCCTTCGTGGCGGCATCCGTCTTGATGGCCATCAGGTTTTCATGCTTTCCCGCAATCTTGGTGAAGAGCGACTGCTTCATGCACCGCGCGTCGTAGAAGAGGCCGTAGTAGGCGTCGTCCACCAGCGCGACCACCTTGACGCCGCGTTCGGCGGCGGCCAGGAGTGCGGCGGCGATGGCTTCGCCCTCCGTCTCCAGCGGCGTGTAGCCCGTGGGATTGTTCGGGAAGTTCAGGACGGTGAAGACCTTCTCGCCGGGGGGCACGGCCTCCAGTTCGGCGGCAAGGCCGCGCGTGTTGAAACGGCCGTTGTCGAAGAGCGGATAGAAATGGAGGTCGGCGCCTACGCGGTCGGTCATGTTGAGCAGATAGTTGTCCCAGTTCAGGTCGGGCAGGACGACCCTGTCGCCCTCGTCAAGGAACATGTCGGCGGCGACCGCCAGGGCGTGCGTCAGGCCATTGGTGACCACGGGCAGGCTGAAGGCCACGTCCGCCAGCGACGGATTGTCGTGGAGGAGCTTCTCCCGCCACGCCTGCCGCAGCGCTGGCTTGCCGGACGACGGCGCGTAGAGGAGGATCTCCTTGAGAGGAAGGTCGCCCAGCATGTCGGTGACGCACGGCAGGTGCATGGGGTCGCCGCCCTCCAGGGCAGTGCCGATGGTGGCATTGAAGCGCTTGCCGAGGGTCTTCGCTTCGGCGGATTGGCTCAATATCCCCTTGCTGGGAAAGTAGATGCGTTTCCCAAGCGCCGACAGCATCCCGTAGGCCGCCGGACTGGCCGCGCGTATCTTCTGGTTGAGGTCTAATGCTAACTCGTTCATGGCATTGGGGCGCCGCTGGTTTCGCGACAACCCCGTACTGTAATGTGTCTCTCCCGTGCGGACGCCGCAGAGGGATGGAATTTACCTCTCGATGAGATTTTGGCGGATGGCGTTGAGCTCCTCTTGTGTGAGGCCGATGTCGAGGAGGTACTTCTCGACCTGCTCCTTGCGCGTGCCTTCGGGGGCGTAGGCCTGGATGTTCTTGAGCCACGCCTGCAGGTAGGGGATGGTGCGCGGGCGGTAGAAGTTGGCCAGGGAGCTGAACTCGTAGTCGACGAAGGCCTCCTCCTCGTCCACGCCCAGGAGGAAGTTGAGGAGGAGGGCCACCTCGCCTGTGCGGTCCACGCCGCCCCAGCAGTGGAAGTAGATGGGGTAGTTGTCCTTGTCGGCGAAGACGCGCATGGTGTCGCGCCACAGGGGGAACTGGGCCTCCTTGTTCGCAGGCTCGAAGCTGTTGTAGGCGTTGACGGCGTAGTGAAGCCATTTGACGGTGGGGCCCAGGGGGCTTCCCGTCATCTCCTTGACCTGGCTGTCGTAGCGCAGGTCGAGGTCGGTCTTGATGCCGAGCTCCTCAAGCATGACGATCCTGCCGTCTTCGCTGATGGCGAAGGGGTCCTGCATCTGCGTGCCGCGGAAGAGGAGTCCCTGGCGGGTGCGGCCGACGTGCGGAATCATCTTGCCGCCCCAGTCGCGCACGTTGACGGGGCCGGTGGCCGACACGAGGATCTGGCGGACGGGCCCCTGCGTCGAGAAGACATAGCCGTCGGAGCACTTCTTGCCGGCGCGGACACGCCAGATGTAGTCGCGCCATATCTCCAGGTTGTAGACTTCCACGCGGCAGGCGTCGGTCTGGATGCGGCGTACGCACTCCCTGAAGTCCGGGTCGAGGGAGATCTCGACGGTGTAGGGCGGCGGCAGCTCCGTCTCCCACGTGAGGACGACGGGCACGGGCTGCCCCTTGGCGTCCATGTAGACCTCGTTGGGGAAGGCCTCGGCCTTCTTGACCATGTTCTCCGCCATGACCTGGCGCCAGTCGTCGCGCATGTGGGTGACGAAGGCGCCTGGAACTGGCGTCAGGAGCGTGATTTGTGGCTTGGCGTTGTCGCAGGCACTTAGGAAGAGCAGCGTGGCCAGCAGAAGGATGGATGTCAGGCGTGTCAATCTTTTCATGACGCTGTTCCCGTTGTTTATTCCTATTATATATATGTACGTACGTGCAAATCAGGCGAGACGGAGGTCGGACATGGCCTTGGTGTGGGCGTCGTGGAAGCGGACGGCGGCGTTGTCGCTTTCGCCTTCGGGGCCGTTCACGGTGCCGAGATAGCGGCAGACGGCGTACTTCTCCGCCTTGGCACCGTATTCCTCCAGCCAGCGCTTCTCCTCGGCGGCCTCCTCTTCGGTCCGTTCAGGGAACTTGAATCTCCGTCCGTTGATTCGGATGCGGAAGGGCTTGGGCGTGAGGCGGGCGCGGTAGCAGTTCTGGAGACGGCACAGCGAGGCATAGAGGGGGTCTGCGTGGAAGTGCTTCATCAACGGGCCGCTGTCCTTGCCGGCGATGCCGCAGTCCGGCAGGAGGAGGCGGTAGCCCGCCTTGGTGCGGTAGACGCGGATCTGGCAGCCGCGGACAAGGGGGCTTGAGGCCGCCAGCTCCGCCACGCGGTCAAGGTCTGTCGCGCTTCCCTTGTGGCCGAAAAGGCCAGCCAGCCAATGGAGGAGGCCGCCGGAGCGCGGGAGGCTGCCGTCAATGTCGATGAAGGCCAGCCGGGTCGAGTTGAGGACCTCCGCGCCGTAGCGGTTGCGGGTCACGATGTTCTCCTGCGACAGCTCCTGCAGGATCTCCTCGCGGATGGGGCGCTCGTCGTATGACCATGGGACGGCGTCCTCCGAGAGAAAACTCTGCAGGCCGTCCAGCAGCTGTTCGCCGCATTGCCGCGCCGCTTCCGGAGAAATGTTGGAGTAGCCGAAGACCGAGGTCGGCTGGACAAGACTCTTCTCCTTGCCCGGCAGAAGGATGTCGCGGCTGCATTTGACCCAGTGGCGGTAGATTTTCATGGAATGTCACGCGTTTCTGCGGAATTTGGCGATGAACATGGCGTCGCAGTCGCCGTCCCACGGCCATAGCTGCAGGGTGCCGTGGACGGGCTGGCCGTCCATGGGATTCGGGAAGTCCTCCAGGGCGAAGTCGGGATGTGTCTTCAGGAACTCTTCGACAACGCCGAGGTTCTCCTGGCGGAAGAGGGAGCATGTGGCGTAGACGAGTACGCCGCCGGGGCGGACGCCGCCGCTGGCGGTCGCCAGCAGCTGGCTCTGGAGGGCGGCGGCGGAGGGGATTTTCTCCGGAAGGGTGTTCCAGCGGCCTTCGGGGGCGCGCCGCCAGGTGCCGGAGCAGGTGCAGGGGGCGTCGACGAGCACGCCGTCGAAGCGCGGCGCGGCCTCCTTGGCCTGTCTGCCGTCCCAGACCTTTGTGCGCAGGTTGCTCAGATGGGCGCGACGGGCACGCAACTTGAGTTCCTCCAGCTTGTTGGCGCGGATGTCGGTGGCCAGGATGCTTCCCCTGTTCTGCATCAGGGCGCCCAGATGGAGGGATTTGCCGCCGCCGCCGGCGCATACGTCCCACCATTGCTCGCCGGGCTGTGGCGCGGCAATGTGCACCACGCACTGCGAAGCCAGGTCCTGCAATTCGAAGGCGCCGTTCTGGAAGGAGGGGAGGGCGCGCAGGTTGACGGAGGCGTTCCGGATGGCGAAGGCGCCCTTCATCGCGGGATGCGGCGCCAGTTTGGCCGCGCCTTCGCTTTCGCGCTCCACGACCGCCTTCAGCTGGATGATGTCCTTTGATTGGGTCCGCACCCAGACGGGCGGACGCCTCTGCTGCCAGGCCGTCAGTTCGAGGAGGCCATGCCCCTCCGGCAGCGGCATGAGTTCGTCGCCTGTCCAGGCGGGCAGGAGCTCGTCGACCGTCATCGGCGGCATGGACTTGTCCTTGAAGAAGGGGCGCAGATTTCTGCGCCGTTCAGGCACGGGCGTGTCGGCGGAGAGGCCGAAGAAGAGGTCGGGGAAGAGGCCGGCTTCGCGCAGCCAGAAGCCGACGGAGGGAGGCAGGTCGAAGCGGTTGTCGAGGAGCCAGGCGGCCGCGAAGAGCCCGAACCACTCCGATGAGTGCAGGACGGGGGCGG
>CACZQQ010000018.1 GCA_902783355.1 uncultured bacterium | reverse complement strand
GCAGGACGGCGCGGTCGGACAGCAGTGACAGCCCGACGGTCCATTTGAGACGGCGGCGCAGTTCGGTCTCGCCAATCCAGATGGTCTTGATGCCGTCGGCCTCCTCCGTCGCGCGCCAGTCGATGGGCATGGCTGTGGTGGCGCGGTGGTGGTGCGGGAAGTTCCATTCCACGCCGCCGGAGATCCATGCGCCGAGCATGCCGATGAGCGCGGGCTTGACGACATGCTGGCGGTAGAAGGTCTCGTAGCCGCTCTGCTTGTCGGTGAAGTTGAGCAGGTGGCCGCCGTGCTCCGGCAGCAGCCCCATGTGGAACCACTTGTTCTCCAACGTCAGGTACTTGTAGGTCTCGTCGCGCTTCTCGTCGTGCAGGACGTCCTGCATGGGATAGGGGTAGACGCGCCCCTGCGCCCCCTGGTAGACGCGCCCCGTGTAGAAGATCGGCGTCTTGTCGTAGCCGCCGGGGGCGTAGGTGGGCAGGACGATGCTCTCTTCGCGGAAGGTGACGGGATTCTTCATGGGGTTGCTGACGTTTTTGGGGATGGCGTTGGCGGGCGGCGGCCCTCACTTCACGATTTCGCGGCCGGAATCGTTAACTGCTTGAATATAAGTAGGATAGACATCATCCAGGGCCATGTGGAACTCCTCGTAGGCCTCCACCTCGTCCAGCTTCTCCTCGCGCAGGAGCGGCACCATCAGCTTCAGGAGGCGGTCGTTCGGGTTGGCGTTGACAAGCAGATGCAGGGTCAGGCGCGTCTTCGTGCCCGCCAGATGGTCGGCGAAGCGCTGGACGGCCTCGTGCCACTCCGGGCCCCAGGTGTCCTGGCGGTGCTTCGTGCCCAGCATGATGACATTGTCCACGAAGCCCTTCTGCGCCCACGTGCGGATGTCGAAGAAGTTGTCGATGTTGTAGGCGCCCCACCACGGATACATGGAGCCGTGGGCGATGCTGCCCATGCCGCGCACGGGCGCCATGCACTCCAGCTTGCCGCCGCGCGCGTGCACGATCTTCGACACCCCCTCCAGCATCTGCGTGAAGTACTCGCCGCGCAGCTTCAGGAAGGCGTCCACGTCGTAGTCCTGCGTGCGCGGGTTGACGCCGTAGCGCCTGATGTACTCCTGCACGACGGGCTCCGCGTAGCCGTAGACAAGCGGCGCGCCGACCATCTCGGGGCTGCCGCCGCAGGGCAGGGTGTGGGTGCGGATGGAGAAGGTCACGCCGTCGAGCGTCGGATAGCGGTCGTAGAGTTCGGTGACGATGGCCTCCAGGCGGTCGCGGTTCTCCTTGTAGGCGTATTCGGGCATGCCCATGGCGTAGCGGTTGAAGTCGCCGAAGCGGATGATGAAGTTGGTCTTGCCGCCCCAGGCGTACTGGAAGCCGCCGACGCCGAAGCGGGTCAGGCGCGGCGCCACGTCGCCCCACAGCATGAACTCGCCCACCGTGTACATGTCGACGGGCTCGCCGTCGTCGTATTCGGCGGCGATGCTGCCCGGCGCGTCGGGGAAGACGGAGACCAGCGCCTTGTCGTCCTTGCCGATGAGCTTGACGACGGGATTGGTCAGCTCCAGGCCGTCGATGGTCATGATGGCGGCGTAGTCCTTGCCCTCGACGGGCGTGACGGTGACCGTGAAGGGCTTGTCGTAGGGCGCGAAGTCGCCGCCGTGGGGCGCGGTCAGGATCTCGATCTTGTCGGCGGTGATGGCCGGCTCGTTCTTGGTCTGCAGGATGATCTTGCGGACGGGGCGCTTGAAGTTCTCCGCAGGCCGCACATGCGTCAGGCGGTGCTCCCAGTCATGCTCGTCGCGGACGGAGGTGTCGCGGAAGGGCCACTCGCCGAACTGTTCATACTGCGGCGTCCCCTTGGGGCAGTGGTAGCCGCCGCAGTTGTCGAAGACGGGCTCCCAATAGTAGAGCTGCATGCCCAGCTCGTGGCAGGCCGCGATGTATTCGGCCAGCACGTCGTATTCCGCGAAGGTGCGCGCGCCGGCCACCCAATGCGGGAAAAGCCCCTTGAAGGTCTTGCGCAGCTTGGAGTCGGGATAGTAGACGACGCCGCCCGTGGCGCGGAAGTAGAGCTTGCGGATGCCTGCGTCGTAGGCCATGCGCACGCGCTTGCGCAGATGCTCCTTCGTCATGTAGCCCGCGTCGCAGCCCATCTGCGGAAGCCCCATCGACGACGTGTCCAGGATGTCCACCGCCTGGCTGAGCACGAGCGGCTTCGCGTCCAGTTTCGGGGCGGCGGCGGGCTTCGGCGCCGGCGCGGGCGCCGCCTCCGGCTGTCTCGTCCCGTTGCCGCAGCCGCACAGGGCCGCCGCCAGTGCGATGATGGCGATGAGCGCAAATCCCTTGGTCTTCATTCTCTTCTCTCCCGGTTGCAGTTGGATGGATGGCGGAGAAAGGCCGGCCGCGCGGTCTTGTACCATATTATAAGGGGCCGGGCGGCTTTTGCCATCCGCAAACTGCATTTTCAGCCTTTTTTCAACCCAATTTTGTATTTATTCTTTTGAAAAAAACGTCGTGCCTAGAATAAAATTTTTATTGAAAATCAAGCAGTTATAGTTTAATATTAAATATATTTTGATGAAAGATCTTGGCTATGTTCTAGCAATCGGTTGAATCATCTCTACGCCAGCACGGGGATTGGATTGCGTTTGGAGATGGTTCGAAATCTTGTAT
>CACZQQ010000017.1 GCA_902783355.1 uncultured bacterium | reverse complement strand
TAGCTCTCCACGGAGAATTCGGTGCCGAAGCCGGGGGGCGCGCCTGCGGCGGCGCTCTGGCGCCTCCGGCCGAACTTGAAGTCCATCCCCTTGCCGGAGAGGTAGGTGATGTGGGCGAGCATGCGCGCGACCGCCAGCCCGTTGTCGGGCGCGTGCGCGTTGGCGTAGTAGGCGCCGTCCGCGAAGTAGTCGTCGTGCATGATGGCGTGTCGTGCGACGGCGTTGAAGCCGAGGCCCTGGGCGGAGAGCTTCGGGCCGGCCGCCATGACGATGGTCTTGCGCATCATCATGGGGTAGCGCAGGCACCATTCCAGCGCCTGCTGGCCCCCCAGGGAGCCGCCGATGATGGCGTAGACCTCCTTGACGCCCAGCCGTTCAAGCAGGCGCTTCTCCATCTCCACCCAGTCCCCCACGGTGACGATGGGGAAGTCCAGCCCGTAGGGCTTGCCCGTGTCGGGGTTGAGGCTGGCGGGGCCCGTGGTGCCGTAGCAGCTGCCGGGCACGTTGGCGCAGACCACGAAGAAGCGGTCCGTGTCGATGGGCTTGCCGGGGCCGACGACGGCGTCCCACCAGCCGGGGTGGGTCAGCCGCCAGCGGCGCGTCTTGCCGGCGCTCTTGGCGGTCGCGTCCCATCCGGCCACATGCGCATCCCCCGAGAGGGCATGGCAGATGAGGACGACGTTGTCGCGCGAATCGGAGAGCTCGCCGTAGGTCTCGTACTCGACCACGAGCTCCTTGAGGGCGCCGCCATGCTCCAGGCGGAAGGGCTCCTCCGGCGTGGTCAGCGTCAGGTGCTTGGGCCACGTCATGCCGACGGAGTGCTGCGAGTCCGGCGGGTCGAATTTGGGTGAAATCTTCTTGTCCAATTCCGTAGTCGTGGTGGATTCGGGCTACATTCTCGCCTTGAGGCGGGAGATGAGGGCGTTGGTGGAGGCGTCGTGGGCCAGGGGCGCGTCCTTGGGGGCGGCGAAGTCCTTGAGGATGCGCTTGGCCAGCACCTTGCCGAGCTGGACGCCCCACTGGTCGAAGGAGTAGATGTCCCAGATGACGCCCTGGGTGAAGATCTTGTGCTCGTAGAGGGCCATGAGCATGCCGAGGGTGCGCGGGGTCAGCTCGTCGCAGAGGATGGTGTTGGTGGGGCGGTTGCCGTCGAATGTCTTCTGGGCGGCGAGGGCGTCGGAGATGCCCGGCTCCTCCGCCTTGACCTGCGCGGTGGACTTGCCGAAGGCGAGGGCCTCGGTCTGGGCCACGAAGTTGGCCATCAGCTTCCTGTGGTGGTCGCCCAGCGGGGTCTGGGAGCGGCAGAAGCCGATGAAGTCGGCGGGGATGAGCTTGGTGCCCTGGTGGAGCAGCTGGAAGAAGGAGTGCTGGCTGTTGGTGCCCGGCTCGCCCCAGATGACGGGGCCCGTCTGCCATGTGACGGGGCGGCCCTGGCGGTCGACGGACTTGCCGTTGGACTCCATGGAGACCTGCTGCAGATGGGCGGCGAAGCGGTGCATGGCCTGGTCGTAGGGGAGGATGGCGTGGCTCTGCGCGCCATAGAAGTTGTTGTACCAGACGCCGAGGAGCGCCATGATGACGGGCAGGTTCTTCTCCAGCGGGGCCGTGCGGAAGTGGCAGTCCATGGCATGGAAGCCGTCAAGCATTTCGGCAAAGCGTTCGGGGCCGATCTGGAGCATGATGGGCAGGCCGATGGCGGAGCACATGGAGTAGCGGCCGCCCACCCAGTTCCAGAAGGCGAACATGTTCTTGACGTCGATGCCGAAGCGGGCGACCTCCTCCGCGTTGGTGGAGACCGCCACGAAATGGCGCGCGATGGCGGCGGTGCTGGCGAAGGCCGCCAGGATCCAGTTGCGGGCCGAGTTGGCGTTGGTCATGGTCTCCTGCGTCGTGAAGGTCTTGGAGGCCACGATGAAGAGCGTCTCCTCGGGATTGAGGCCGGCGAGCGTGTCGCAGATGTGGAAGCCGTCCACGTTGGAGACGAAGAGGCATTTCAGGCTGGGGGTGCCGAAGGCCTTGAGGGCCTCGCAGGCCATCTTGGGGCCCAGGTCGGAGCCGCCGATGCCGATGTTGACCACGTTGCGGATGGGCTTGCCCGTGTAGCCGCGCCATTCGCCGGAGCGCACCTGCCGCGCGAAGGCCGCCATCTGGTCCAGCACCGCGTTGACGCCGGGCATGACGTCCTGCCCGTCCACGAGGACGGGCTTGTTGGAGCGGTTGCGCAGGGCGGTGTGGAGGACGGCGCGGTTTTCGGTGGCGTTGATCTTCTCGCCCGTGAACATCGCCTCGATGGCCTCGGAGAGCCTGGCTTCGCGGGCCAGGTCGAAGAGCAGCTCCATGCCCTTGGCGTCGATGCGGTTCTTGGAGTAGTCCAGCAGGATGTCCTCGAACTCGGCGCTGAAGGCGGCCGCGCGGCCGCCGTCGGCGGCGAAGAGGCTGGCGATGGTGGCGTCCTTGGTTTTATTGAAATGGGCCTGCAAGGCGTTCCAGGCCGGGGTCTGCGGATTGGACATATTGGCTTTTCTCGGGTTTCTTTTCTTTTTTGCAACCAAAAGCAGAAAACTCCGTTAATTTATACCCGTGTACGCGGTTTTCCTTGAGACACGCCCCGCCAAAGGCGGTTTTTCCGCGTGTACGATTAGAAAATCCGCTGAAGGCGGCGTAGTACAGGATGACGAGAAGCCATTTCTGTCGACTCCGCAATCACCCCATTACCTGAAAGGAAACGACGCTCATGAAGAACAAGTTCATGCTCCTCTGGGCCCTTGCGGCCCTCCTGACCTCCTCCGTCGGCGCCTTCGCCGACGCCTCCTCCGGCGAGCAGGGCGGCGAGACGGTCGCCTCCACGGCGGTCACCGTGCCCGGCTCCTCCACCGTCTCCGTGGCCGTCACGGTGACCCCCGAGCCGAAGGCCGAGCCGGCGGCCGAGCCGGCGGCGCCTGCCGAGCCGGCGCCCAGCCTGGCCTCCAAGGCCATGGCGGTCGCCTGCCCCACGTGCGGCGGCAAGATCACCGCCGCCCAGGCGCAGGCCTTCTGGAGTCTCATCGAGAGCGCGGTGCCCGAGGGGGAATACCGCGTGGCGACGCGCGCGGCCCTCACGCAGCTGTGCGCCGAAATCGGCGTCCCCGCCGAGGGCCTCGGCCGCTATGACTTCAGCAAGGCCGGCGACGAGGTCAAGGAGAAGCTGGCGAAGCACCGCGAGGTCGGCCTGCTCCTTGTCACGGACATCTCCTCTCTGGACGACACCAGCCGTGACACCGCCGCCTACAAGAGCCGCGTGTGGGAGACCGGCGCGGCGGCGACGGACCGCATCGCGCGGATTGCGCAGGAGGAGGTCAGCAAGGTCCGGCCGCCCGACTACGTGGTGCGCCGCAAGGAGACCGTCACGCGCGACCTGGGCAGCACCTACGTGTGCAGCGTCCGCCTGGTGGAGCTGGGCACGGGGCTGGTCGTCCCCGGCCGCAAGGGCAGCTTCACGGCGGCCTCCCTGCAGGAGCTGACCGACAAGCTCGAGTTCCATCTGGCGCGCATCCTCTCCGACAGCAAGGCGCCGGCGACCTCCGCGCTGCTCCTGCCCAACGTGCGCGTCCCCAACGGCCCCATCTACCTGGGCGAATACGCCAACACCATCCTTGAGAACGCACTGATCTCCAACGGCGTGCGCCTCCAGAACCTCCTCTCCGTCAAGAACATCCTGAGCAGGAACAAGCTGGATGGCGTGAGCGAGCTGGAGCCGGCCATGTTCGTCAAGGTCGGGCGGCTTCTGGGCGTCAAGACGCTGATGCAGCTGTGCATCAACCGCTTCGAGGTGACCGGCCGCACCTTCGTGGTGAAGGAGACCGGCGCCAGCGGCGTCCGCTTCAACGGCGCGGTCGGCGGCTACCTGCGCGTC
>CACZQQ010000016.1 GCA_902783355.1 uncultured bacterium | reverse complement strand
GCCAGAATCTCGCCTATTATTAATATGTACGCGCGCGCGTACGCGCGCGAGGGAACGGGTCCGTCACAGTTCGCCCGTGGCGGCCTCGACATTGAGGAGGAAGGCCTTGAGGCCCTCGCGGCGTGCGTCCCCCTGGCGGAATGCGTCCACGGCGGCCATGAGGCGGCGCGCCTTTTCGTCCTCCAGGACGGTGAAGAGGGCGCCGTTGGCGCCTGGCCAGACGTTGTCGTCGAAGCGGGCGCCGGCGGTCTGGCCGACGCCCAGGAGGCGCGGCCACTGCGTGAAGCAGGCGGCCCCCTCGCGGGCCAGCAGGGCCTTGACCTCGTCCTCGATGGAGACGTTGAAGACAATCAAAAGCATTTTCATGGGGTGAGCCTCTCTTTTCCGGCGGCGGGCGCCGCCGTGCTATGCCTTCCTCGCCGCCGCCGCGTCCTTGCGGTCGAGGCAGAAGGAGTAGAGGGTGGGGATGAAGCCGAGGGTGACCACGGTGGAGATGGCGAGGCCGCCGATGATGGTGACGGCCAACGGGCTCCACAGTTCGGAGCCGGTGTTGGTGGCGACGGCCATGGGGAGCATGCCGAAGATGGTGGTCAGCGTGGTCATGAGGACGGGGCGCAGGCGCTGCCGTCCGGAGTGCGTGATGGCGTCGTGGCTCTTCTCCCCGCGCGCGGAGAGGATGTTGGCGTAGTCGATGAGGACGATGGCGTTGTTGACGACGGTTCCGACGAGCATGATGAGGCCGATGAAGGACATGATGTTGACGGTCATGCCGCAGAGGCCGAGGGCGAAGATGGCGCCGGCGAAGGCGAAGGGGATGGAGAACATGACGATGAAGGGGGCCGCCAGCGATTCGAACTCGGCGGCCATGACCATGTAGACGAGCCCCAGGCCCAGGACAAGCATGAGGGTCAGGTCGCTGAAGGACTTGCCCTGCTCCTTGATCTGGCCGGCGTAGTCGATGGAGACGCCCTGGGGCAGCATGACCTCGCGGGCGATGGCGGCCTTGAGCTCGGCGGCCACCTCGCCAAGCGAACGCCCGTAGACGTCGATCTGCAGATTGACGACGCGCTCCTGGTCCACGCGGTTGATGGTGACGGGGCCGAGCTCCTCCGTGATGGTGGCGAAGGCGTCGATTCGGATGCGGTTGCCGTCCACGGTGATCTCAGAGTTCATGAGGTCGCTGACGGAGCGGCGCTCGTCGCTGCCGAGGCGCACGAAGATGTCGTATTCGTCCTCGCCCTGGCGGAATTCGCTGGCGGCATTGCCGTAGAAGAGGGTGCGGATGGCGGTGACGATGTTGCGGACGTCGACGCCGAGGGAGGCGGCGGCGGCGCGGTCGATGTTGATGACGATTTCGCGGTTGCCGTCCTCGAAGGTGACGGTGGGGTCGACGGCGCCGGGGATGGTCTTCGCGAGGTCGCGGATCTGGCGCGCGATGCCGACGGTGGTGTCCAGGTCGTATCCAAGCACCTTCACGACGATGGGCTTCTCGTTGGAGCCGCCCATGATCATGCTCATGAGGCGGTTGGAGGTCGAGAGGAAGACGCGCGACAGCTCCGGCCACGTGCGCAGCTCCTTGAGGACCTCGTTGCCCAGCTCCGCGATGGGATAGGGGCGCTCCTCCCGCAGGACGAACTTCATGTTGACGTTGCCCGAATGGGAGCCGCGGTTGCCCCAGCCGCGCGAGGAGGCGCCCGCGCGCCAGTTGTTGAAGACGATGCCGCTGGAGCGCGGATTCCCGTCCGCGTCCGGCGCGATGCCGCCCTTCCCTGCCGCCTGATAGCGCTCCAGGAGGGCCTTCTCCTTGTCGTAGACGACCTGGACGATGCGCGCGGCCGCGTCGGCGGTCAGCTCGGAGCGCGTGGAGACGGGCAGCTGGAACTGGATGGTCATCTCGCCCGTGTCCTGGTCGGGCGTGAACTCGGTGCCGACGAAGGGGAGCGCAAGGAGGGCGGCGCCGACGATGGCAGCGCCGGCGATGACGACACCGCCGCGGTGGCGCAGGCAGAAGCCCAGGAAGCGGCCGTAGGCGCCCTCGAAGGCGAGGAAGGCCCGCTCCGACCAGAGGAAGAGGCGCGCGGCGAGGCCGCCGGGGGCGCGCGGCCCGCCTTCAAGTTGTAACTTATTCTGCCGCAATAATTTACTTGAAAGCATCGGGGTCAGCATGAGGGCGCAGAAGAGGCTGGCCAGGAGGGTGGCGGTGACGAGGCCGCCGAGCTGGCGGAACATGATGCCGGTGGCGCCCTGCACGAAGACCAGCGGGAGGAAGACGCAGATGGTGGTGGCCGTGGAGGCGACCAGGGAGAGGCCGACCTCGGAGGCGGCGAAGCGGGAGGCCTCGCGCACGCGCACGCCCCGTCCTATGTAGCTCGTGATGTTCTCCAGGACGACGATGGCGTTGTCGACCACCATGCCGATGGCGATGGCGAGGGCGGAGAGGCTGATCATGTTGATGGTCCAGCCCATGAAATACATGTAGCAGAAGGCGATGATGAGCGAGAAGGGAATCGTCAGCGCGATGACCAGGGAGGAGCGGATGTTGCGCAGGAAGAGGAAGGAGACGACGATGACGAAGAGGCCGCCCCAGAGGACGGTGCCGCGCACGTTGGTGATGGAGCGCGTGATGAAGGTGGAGGAGTCGTTGATGATGAAGAAGTTGATGTCCCGCGGCAGCCCCTGGCGGAGGCGCTCGAGCTCCTCGCGGACGGCGGCGCAGACGGAGACCGTGTTGGCGCCGGTGCGCTTCTGGACCATCATCATCATGCCGTCGCGCCCCATCGTCTTGACGAACTGGGTGACCTCCTCGAAGGAGTCGGAGACCTCGGAGACGTCCTTGAGGCGGAGGATGGAGCCGTTCTGCCGGACGACGGGGATCTCCATGATCTGGGTGGGGTCGATGTATTCGCCCAGCACGCGGATGGTGTATTCGACGGAGCCGAGCTTGAGGGTGCCGGCGGGCAGCGTCATGTTCTCGTTGTCGATGGCCTTCTCGATGTCGTCCAGGGTCAGGCCGTAGCCGGCCAGCTTCTCGCGGGAGAGGGTGACGGAGATCTGGCGGTGGAGGCCGCCGAAGGCGTTGACGGAGCCGACGCCGTCGATGCGCTGGATGGGCTGCGCCACCTCGTCGTCGATGATGTCGTAGAGCCTCTCGATGGATTCGCGGGCGGTGACGCCGATCATCATGATGGGCATGTCGGCGGAGTCGAACTTGAAGATGGTGGGCGTGTCCACGTCGTCGGGCAGGGAGCGCACCGCCATGTCCACCTTGCTCCGCACGTCGTTGGAGGCCTCGTCGATGTTGGTCCCCCAGGTGAAGGTGCAGGAGATGTTCGAGACGCCCTCGGAGGTGTTGGAGCGGATCTCGTCCAGGTTGGAGATGGAGCCCAGGCGCTTCTCCAGGACGCGGGTCACCTTGGTCTCCACGTCCTCCGCGGAGGCGCCCGACCAGTTGGTCATGACCGTCACGCGCGTCGGCTCGATCTCGGGCATCAGGTCGACGCCCAGCCGCACGAAGCTGATGACGCCCAGAAGCAGCACCGCGACGAAGAGCATGGCGGTGGCGATGGGCCGTTTGACACCAAATTCCGGCAGATTCATGGCGCTTTGCCTCCGTCTCCTCGCTTACTTGTTCTGGACGCGCACGATGGCGGCGCGGTCGGTGAGGCGATGCTGCCCTTCCACGACGATCTCCTGGCCCTCCTCGAGCCCCTCCACGACCTCCACAAGCCCGTTGTAGGAGACGCCGAGCTTCACCGGCACCGCGCGCACGACGTCCGCCACGCATACATACACAAGGTACTTGTCAAGGCTGCGGACCGGAAGCGTGGAGTCGATGGCGATGACGTTCTTGTGCTCCTCCAGCAGGAGGGAGACGGAGGCATACATGCCGCTCCGGAGGGCGATGAGGCCCCTCTCCTTGTCGAAGGTGTTCCGGACGCGGATCTCCGCCTGGGCGGTGCGCGTGACGGGGTTCACGGCGGGATAGAGCTTCTCGATGACGCAGGGGATGTCCTGCCCCGGAAGGGCGTCCACGCGCATGACGGCGGTCGTCTTCCCCGGCTGGACGTGCGGGAGATGGTTGACGGGAATCGAGATGATCACCTTGACGGTGGCCATGGAAAGGATCGTCACGATGGAGGTCGTGGAGGAGACCATGCTGCCCGGGTCGATGTACTTCCTGCTGACGATGCCGCGCATGGGGGCGTAGATGCGCGTCTCGGCCAGGTTCAGCTCCGCCTGCTCCAAGGTGGCGGCGGCCTGCGCGAGGGCGGCCTCCGCCCGCTGCAGCTCCGCCTCCCCGGAGACGATCTTGGCGGCGGCGGCCTGCTCCTCGGCCATGCGCTGCTGCAAACTGGCCCGCGCCTGGAGGGCGGCGGTCTCGGCGCGGTCGAGGGCCTGCTGTGTCGTGGCGCCCTTCTCGTGGAGGGCCTGCTGGCGGGCCAGCTCGCGGTGCTTGTCGTCGGAATCGGCCTGCGCGGAGGCCGTGGCGGCGGCGGCGGACGCCTGGCTGGCCTTCTGCTGCTCCAGGCTGGCCTTGGCGACGGCGACGGCGGCCTGCGCGGCGGCCTGC
>CACZQQ010000015.1 GCA_902783355.1 uncultured bacterium | reverse complement strand
TTCAGCGACTTGATGCCGTCGTAGATGCCTGCGATGACGTTGTGGCCGCCGGGGGCCTGGCCGCCGGAGAGGATGACGCCCACCTTGACGGCCTTCGGGGCCTTGGCGGGCTTCTTGCCGGCCGCGAACTCGATCACGGGCAGCCCGTAGGTGTCGGGGAAGAGCTTCTTGATGGCGGCCTGGTCGGCGACGGACTTGGTGGCGGCGCCCTTCTTGGCGGCCGCGAAGGGCCCGCTCTTCGCGAGGACCTTCGGAAGCTGCGGCTTGTAGGCGGCGCGGGCAATCTGCAACGGGGAGATTTCAGGCATGGCTGATGAATCCTTCTGGTGGGTTGGTTGGTGGGGGAAAAAATTCTGTCTTCGCGCGTACTATAATGTACTAAAGGAAAGCGGTGGGGCTTCTACGACACGACTGCGGCGAGGGCGGTTGTCTCGAGGATGCCGTCGCAGAGGCCGGCGATGCGTGCCTCAAGGCCGCCGTCGTCGGTGCACACGATGATCTCGGGGCCGTCGTCCTGCGTCTGCGCCTGCGCCTCGCCTTCGGCGGCGGCCTCGTCCTCCGGCGGCTGGAGGGTGCCCAGGTACTTGACGATGCAGTTGTCGGCGTTCTGCGATTCCTCCGTATGGGCGGCGTAGATGACGCGCACCTTGCCGTAGGTCTCGACTGTATCCGTAACTCCTTGGCCATCAAAGATTAACGTAATCTCGCCAAGACGCCCGCCCAAGACACGGCCGATGCGGGTGACGAACTCCTTGCGGGCTTCCTTCTCGCCCAGGAACTCGATTTCGTCGTGCCAGTAGGTGGAGCGCAGCATGGCGTTGCAGCCGTCGACCACAAGGGCGACGTTGCCGAGGCGCTCCTTGAGGGCGGTCAGCGTCAGGTAGTGGGGCAGCTGCGAGAAGGCGCTCTCCCGCCCGTCCTCCTTCTGGATGAGGTCGGCGGCGGCCTGCGCGATGGGACAGAGGCGCTCGCGCTCGGTGATGAGGCGCCGCGCGGCGTCCAGCTCGTCGGGGGCCAGCAGGCTTCGCCACAGGGGCGTGCCGAGGGCCTCGCGCAGCTCGTGGAAGGCCTGGAGGGCGTCGGGCGTGTCGTAGGGCATGGCCTTGATGTGGTCGCGGAGGCGGCACGGCATGGAGACGCCGGCGGTGGAGAGGTGCTCGTTCAGCTTCTGCTGGCAGTCGTCGATTCCGCTGGTGATCTCGCGCTCCAGTTCGGCCAGTTCGGGGATGGGGGAGATCGCGTCCTCGATGGCGTCGTTCACGCGCCGCCGAAGCTCCTCCAGGCGGTTGAGGCGCCGCAGGAGCTCCTGCCGGAGGACGGTCTTGCCGTTGACGGCGCGCTGTTTGGCCAGGGCCGCCTCCACGCGCTCCTTGAGCTTGAGGGGCGCCTGCGCGTTCTGCGTCGCGAAGAGATGCAGGTCGGGGTGGACGCCCAGCAGCCGCGCCTCCAGGGCGGCGTTGGCGTCGCGCAGGTCCCGCTCCTTCTGGTCGCGCATCTCCGCGAGGGCGCCCTCGAAGGCCGAGCCGACCTCCTCCATGCGCCCCTGCAGCTCCCTGAGCCGCGCGTCCTTCTCCTTGCCCTGCGCCACGGCCTCCTTGAGCTGCCCGCGGAGGCTGTCGCATTCCTTGCGCAGGGCGGCCTCCTTGAGGGCGGCCTTGAGGTTCATCTCGGCCTGCTGCTTGAGGCTCCTGTCGGTGGCGGTGGGCCTCTCTTCGGCGGCGACCGCGCCCTTGTTCTTGTCGGCGGGCTTGTCGGCCGTCTGCGCCTTGGGCGTCTTGTCGGTCCTGTCGGCCTTGTCGGCGGTCTGCGTCAGCGGGAGGAGCCCCTGGATGGGCCTTGGGAAGTCCGGATGGAGGAGGGCGGCCTGGATGACGGGGTTGTCCTTGACAGGGGCCAGGAGGGCGGCCAGGCCGGCCGCGTCGCCGGGGCGCTTGCGCTCCCGCCACGTCTCCTCCTGCCGCCAGAGGCTCGGGCAGTTGAGGAGGCGCCCGCCAAGCCATATCAGCGAGGTGTCGTCGTTCTCCAGGGTGATGGCCAGGACGAAGCCGCGCGCGTCCTTGAGCTGCGTCATGAGGAGGCGCCAATGGCGGCGGAGGCCCTCGTTGCCCATGGCCTCCCGCAGGATTTCATAGGCCTTGTGGAAGGGGGAGAACTTGGCGCTGATGACCAGGAGCGGCGAACTGTTTTCCTCGAAGAGGGCCGTCAGCCGCTGGATGATGATGCGCCTGTTCTTCTCGATGTTGGCCGGAATGGGCTTGAAGCCGCCCTTGCAGATGCGCGCCCTGATGAGGCCGTCATGCTGCAGGAGGTCGGCGATGTGGGCGTTCTTGAGATGTGAGATGAGCCAGTTACGGGCTTCTTTGCAGAGTGGAATCATTGTCGGTTTGGGCACGCATGGCGGATGCTCCTTTGGGGGTTACCGCAGCGTGCGGTCATAGTTGAAAAGGAATGGAGCCGCGGCCGGTGAGGCCAGGTCGCCGGCGGGGTCGCCGGAGCCGCACAGGTCGCAGACAAGATGGGAGACGCGCACCGCCGCGTTGGCGAGGCGGCGCCAGTCAAAGGGGGTCACGGGGCGCAGGAGCGTCAGGCCGCCTTCGCGGCTGGCCTGCAGCTCGACGCCCCTGCCGTCGCGGAAGGGGGCTCCGGGCCGCCCGCCGTCGGCCGGCGCGAATCCGGCCGGCAGCTCGGCGCGCGTGGTCATCAGGGCGGGGCGTCCGAAGACGGTCAGGCTGAGAGCGGTCCCGCAGGAGGCGCAAAGGGTTTCCAGCTTGCGGCGGTCGATCTCCGGCGAGACGGCCACGCAGCCGCAGCCGTTGCGGCGCAGGAAAGCCGCCGCCGCCGGATTGAGGACCGCCAGGCCGAGGCCTGCCTCGAAGGAGGCAAGTCCCGCCTCGCGCGCCAGCTGCCACGTGTCCCAGCTGTTGACCTGGAGGGCCGTCGTCTCCGGATGCATGGCGCAGAATGCCACGACTTCCTTGAGGGAGGGAAGGTCGGCTTCGTGGCAGACCTGGGGGAGGGCGAAGACGACGGGCCGTTCACGCAGCCGCTCCGGCAGGGCGGCCAGGGCCGCCTCCAGCGTTGCGGGCGTGGAGTCACCGTCCACGACGACCTCCAGTTGGAGACGGCGTTGCGGCAGTTTGGCGGAAAACCTGGGTAATATAACAACCTGGGAGGAATTGACGCGCAGACGGTCGAAAAAATCTCCCAGATGGAGGCGGTTGTCGGGGCAGGGGGGCTCGCCGGCGGTCTCCTCCAGCGCGGCCTGCACCTCGCGGGGCAGGGGGATCCGGACGGTGCCGTCGTCGTCGGGGCGGGAGAGGCGGCGCAGGAAGGCGGCCAGCGCATCGGCGGCGATGGACTGGCAGCGCCGCGGCAGCAGCAGGCCCGCCACTTCGTCGGGGCACTCCAGACGCCACGGCAGGTCGCCGAGGACGCCCTCCAGCATTTCGCCCAGGGGGATTGCGCGGCTGGCCTTGGCGACGCGCTGCGGGGGGATCCGGACGCCGCCGCTCTGGCCGCCGGCGGAGAAGGCAAGGTTGAGGCCGCCGCGTTCGTCCTGCGTGACGGCGAGGCGGGGCGGCTCCGTCGGCTCGGCCGTCGGCGTCTCTGTGGCAGGCGTCTGGCAGGAGGCGGCGCGGCCGGCGGATTCGCCGGTCAGATGTGTGAACTGTCCGGAGAAGTACCCTTCTGTTAGTTCGCGTCCCGTGTAGCGCCCCAGCTCCTCCGCCTCGGTCCACGCGGTCGGCGGGAGACTGTCGGCGTCCAGCGCCTTGCGGTAGAGGGAGACGGCCTTCGTGACCCAGGCGGCCGACTTGAGGCGCCCTTCGATTTTCAGGGAGGCCACGCCCATCCGCCGCAGTTCCGCCAGACGGCGGACAAGGCAGAGGTCGTGCATGGACATGGGGTTGGCCGTGGTGTCGCCCTGCTTCCAGGCGACGCGGCACGGCGAGGCGCAGGCGCCCCGGTTGCCGCTGCGGCCGCCCACCCAGCTGGAGAGCAGGCAGCGCCCCGAGACGCAGAAGCACATCGCCCCCTGCACGAAGACCTCGACGGCGATGCCCTCCTCCTGCGCGGCGCGGCGGATCTCCTCCTTCGTCATCTCGCGGGCCAGCACCACGCGGTCGCAGCCGAGGGCGCGCGCCGCGCGGACGCCCGCCGACGTGCTGACGCCGCTCTGCGTGCTCAGGTGGAACTCCATCGTCGGAAAGAGGGGGCGCAGCGCCAGCACCGCCGCGTCGCGGACGATCACCGCGTCCACGCCGGCCTGGGCGGCGCACTGGAGGGTGCGTGCGGCCAGGGCGACCTCACGCGTCTCCAGGTCGATGTTGAGTGTCAGGTGGGCCTTCGCGCCGGCCGCATGGATGCGGCGGACCGCCTCGGGAAGCGCCTCCTGAGAGAAATTGAGCGCGCCTGCCCGTGCGTTGAGGCGCTTCAGGCCGAAATAGAGTGCGTCCGCGCCAGCCGCGAGGGCGGCCTCCAGAGTCGAGGTGTTGGCGGGGGACAGCAGTTCCATTCAGGCGGATATTTGGCAGGCGGCGCCGGAGGACTTCCTTCCCCCCGGCGCCGCTTTGATATCAAGTCAGCAGGGGCTTACTTCCACTTGTAGACGAGCTTGCCGAAATAGGTGGTCTCCATGCGCTCGGTGCCGACGGGGACGCGGCTGTTGTATTCGTTGGAGATGCCGAGGCGCAGCGAGATGGGCTTGCCGACCAGCAGCGGGATGTCCAGCGTGGACTCGTGGAGGATGCGGTAGTCGCCGAAATCCTTGAGGGCGGGATGGTAGCTGATGTCGGTGACCCACTGGCCCCACTCGTCGATGGCCTGCTCGAAATGGAGGGAGGCCTGGGCGGTGGTGGTGTCGCTGGTGGAGTCGTCGGTGTACTTGCGGGAGGCGGCGCCGAGGCCGACCCTGAAGCGGAGCTTGGTGCGCTCGCGGTCGATCGCGTACCAGCCATAACCGGCGGCGCCCTCGGTGCGGCGCTTCAGGCCGCTGGTGGGCTCCTTCTCGTATTCGCCCGTCACATACCAGCTGCTGGTGGACTCCATGATGCGGCGCTCGTAGTCGGCCGTGGCCAGCTGGCGCTTGGTGTTCACGACGCCGTTCTCGCGCTCATAGGTGAGGCTGGCGGACAGCGAGAGCTTGTCGATGGGGCCGACCAGGTTGGCCTTGATGCCGGCGCCGCCGTTGAACTTCTCGGTGTTGCCGGTCTTGCCGGCGATGTCAGCGGAGAATTCGCCGTCCCACTTGCGGCCGGGCGGCAGCGTGGGGTCTTCCATGCCGGCGGTCCAGAGGTAGTTGATGTCGGTGATGGCCAGCTTCAGGCCGCCTTCGGAGGTGCTTTCCGTGTCGATGGGGCCGTTGAACTTCTCGCCCTGGGCGTTGGCGGCGGAGACGGGCGCGTCGGTGACGAGACGGCCGATCTTGCCCTGGTCCACGGTGATTTCGCCGGCGAAGTCGGTGGCGATGACGGCCTTGCCGCCGCTGATGGACTTGATCTGTCCGTTGATGACGGAGCCGTCGGAGAGGGTGATCCGGTCTGCCAGAAGCATGCCGGAGCAGGCCGCGAGGGCGGCCAGGGTCAGCAGAGTTTTCTTCATGGGTGGTTTCCTGTTGGGGTGTTGGTTGTTCGCGCGCCAGGCGGCGCGTCAGTCGGGGCTCGGACTATCTTTCGCCGGCCTTGATCTTGTTCCAGATCTCAAGGTGGCGCTCTTCATTCTCGGGGGACAGCTCAACGACGAACTCGGAGTTGTTGATGATCTCCTGCCTGACGAAGATGGAGTCGTCGTTGAGCACTTCGGGCTCCAGGAGGGCCTCGGCGCCCTTGTTGGGGCAGAAGGCACGGATGTCCAGGATGGTGGTCTTGGCGTTCACGGGCTTGTGCAGGAACTCGATGAACTTGTAGGCCAGGTCGGGGTTGGGGGCGTTCACGGGGATGACCAGCATGTCGCAGCTGAGCAGGCAGCCTTCCTTTGGCATGTCGAAGGCCAGGTTCTCCGGGTCGTTCTCCACCACCTGGTTCAGGTCGCTGCCGTAGCCCATCACGACCGTGAACTCGCCGGAGGAGAGCCCGTTCTTGTACTGCTCGTTCTCGAACTTGACGATGTTCTCGCGCCACGTGAGGACCTTCTCCAGGACCTTGCGCAGGTTGGCGTCGCCGGTCACGGGGTCGTCCAGGTCGGCCTGCTTGAGGCCGCAGGCGAGCATGGCGGCGCCGATGACCTCGGAGTAGTCGTCAAGCAGGGTCATGCGGCCCTTGAGGTCGGTGCGGCCGAAGACCTCCCACGTGGGGTTCTTCTCCAGTTCGGGGACGGCCTTGCGGTTGAAGCCCAGGCCGGTGTAGCTCATGAGGTAGGGCACCGCGTAGTCGGTGATGTCCGAGCCCAGCTTGGAGAGGATGGCGGGGTTGATCTGGTCGTAGGTGGAGATGCGGCGCTTGTCGATGGGGGCGATGAGGTTCTGGCTCGCCATCTTCTTGACGAAGTAGTGGGAGGGGCACACCAGGTCGTAGCCCGTGCCGCCGGCCTGGAGCTTCGAGAACATCATCTCGTTGCTGTCGAAGATGTCGAGCACGACCTTGCAGTTGTTGTTGACCTCGAATTCCTTGATCAGCTCCGGCGAGAGGTAGTCGCACCAGATGTAGACGTGCAGCTTGGGCTTGCGGGAGCATCCGGTCAGAAGGGCGGCGGCGCACAGCATGGCCGCCAGGAAGGCAATCAGACGATGGGACATGGCATTCTCCTATGGGGTTGGGGTGTGGACGGTACTATAATAAGGGAAAAAAAGGAGGACGGCCGGCGGGCGCTTGATGTCAGAGGCCGCCGGCGATTTCAAGGACGCTGCCGGTGATGTAGGCGGCCTCCTCGGAGAGGAGGAAGAGGATGGCGGAGGCGACCTCGGCGGCCGTCCCGAAGCGCTTGAGCGGCACAAGGCCGGCGTATTCCTTGCGCTGCTCTTCGGGCAGGTTGCCGATGAAGTCGGTGTCGATGAAGCCGGGCGAGACGCAGTTCACGGTGATGCCGCGCCGCGCGGTCTCCTTGGCCAGGCTGCGGCAGAGGCCGCAGAGCCCCGCCTTCGAGGCCGCGTAGTTGGCCTGTCCGTTCCAGCCGAGCCGCCCCATGGGCGAGGTCAGCATGACGATGCGCCCGAAGCGCTTCCGCAGCATCCGCAGGACCGCCGCCTTCGCGGCGTGGAAGGCGCCGTCCAGGTTGACGGAGAGGACCGCGCGCCACGACTCCTCCGGCAGCATGGCGGCGACGCCGTCCCGCCGGATGCCCGCGCCGCTGACAAGGAAGTCCAGCTGCGGATGCGCCTTGTCGTATTCGGCGAAGAAGGCCTCCACCTGGGCGTTGTCGGCGACGTCGCAGCAGTGCGCCTCGAAGCGCGCCTTCTCCTCCGGCGGGAGGCTCTCCTGGAACTCGGCGGCGGCGGCGGCATTGCCGCCGAAGAGGGCGGCCACGGTGGCGCCGGCCTTGAGGAGGGCGCGCGAGACGGCGGCGCCGATGCCGCGGGTGCCCCCCGTGACGACGGCGTGCCGGCCTGTGAAGTCAAAGCGCAGCATGGCAGTCTCCTACTTCTTGGCGGCCTCGTCCTTGGCGACGATCTTGGCCCAGCTGTCCTTGAGGCCGACGGTGCGGTTGAAGACGGGCCTGCCGGCGGCGTGGTCGCGCCAGTCGGTGCAGAAGTAGCCGACGCGTTCGAACTGGACGCGCGTCTCCGGCGGCAGTTCGGCGAGGCCCGCCTCGACGCGGCAGCCCGTGAGGACGCGCAGCGAATCCGGGTTCAGGTTCTCGATGAAGTCGTGGCCCTCCGGGACGGCGTCCGGCTCCGGTACGCGGAAGAGGCGGTCGTATTCGCGGACCTCGGCCTCGACGGAGTGGGCGGCCTCGACCCAGTGGATGGTGCCCTTGACCTTGCGTCCGTCGGGCGCGTTGCCGCCCTTGGTGGCGGGGTCGTAGGTGCAGCGGATTTCCGCGATGGAGCCGTCGGCGTTCTTGACGACTTCGTTGCAGGTGATGAAGTAGCCCCAACGGAGGCGGACCTCCTTGCCGGGGGAGAGGCGGAAGTACTTGGGCGGCGGGACCTCTTTGAAGTCCTCCTGGTCGATGTACAGCTCGCGCCCGAAGGGGATCTTGCGGCTGCCGGCCTCGGGCTTCTCGGGATTGTTCACGGCCTCGAGCCATTCGGTCTGCCCTTCCGGATAGTTGGTCAGGACGACCTTCAGCGGATGGAGGACCGCCATGTAGCGCGGCGCTTCGCGGTTGAGCTCCTCGCGCAGGCAGTTCTCCAGGACGCCCACGTCGGTCACGCCGTTGAACTTGGTGATGCCGACGGAGGCCACGAAGTTGCGGATGGAGGAGGGCGTGTAGCCGCGGCGGCGCAGGCCGCGGATGGTGGGCATGCGGGGATCGTCCCAGCCGGAGACGTGCCCTTCCTGCACGAGACGCAGCAGCTTGCGCTTGCTCATGACGGTGTAGGTCAGGTTGAGGCGGCTGAACTCGATCTGGCGCGGCTTGCGCGGGATGGGCAGCGGCTCCAGGAACCAGTTGTAGAGGGGGCGGTGGATCTCGAATTCAAGCGTGCAGAGGGAGTGGGTCACGTGCTCGATGGAGTCCTCCAGGCCGTGCGCCCAGTCGTACATGGGGTAGACGACCCACTTGGTGCCGGTGTGCTCGTGGGCCTCGTGCAGGATGCGGTACATCACGGGATCGCGGAAGTTGATGTTGGGGGAGGCCATGTCGATCTTGGCGCGCAGGACGCGGCTGCCGTCGGGGAACTCGCCCTTGTTCATGCGCTCGAAGAGTTCGAGGTTCTCCTCGACGGAGCGGTCGCGCCACGGCGAGTTCTTGCCCGGCTCGAAGGGCGTGCCGCGCGTGGCGCGGATCTCGTCGGCGCTCTGGTCGTCCACGTAGGCCAGCCCCTTCTTGATCATGAGGATGGCCCAGTCGTACATCTGCTGGAAGTAGTCGGAGGCGAAGCGGATGGGGCCGTCCCAATGGTAGCCCAGCCAGGTGATGTCCTCCTGGATGGCGTCGTAGTACTCCTTCTCCTCCTTGCCGGGGTTGGTGTCGTCCATGCGGAGGTTGCATTTGCCGCCGAACTCCTGTGCGATGCCGAAGTCGAGGCAGATGGCCTTGGCGTGGCCGATGTGGAGGTAGCCGTTGGGCTCCGGCGGGAAGCGCGTCTGGATCTCCTCGGGGCGGTATTTGCCGGAGGCCAGGTCCGCCTTCACGATCTCGCGGATGAAATCCTTGCTCTCCGCCTTCTCTGCGTCGGCGGCACCCGCCGTGTTGATGATTTCGTCTGGCATGGGAATGTCCTTTGTCGTACTATGTACTGTACTATGTACAAGGGGGTTCAGGAGTGTTTTTCGATGTAGGCCTTGGCCGCGTGGTGGGCGACCTCTTCGGCCTCGCAGCCGTAGGCGTGGCAGAGCTGCACGGCCTGCAGGAGCAGCGCTTGGAGGCGCGCCTCCAGCGCCGCGTCGGGCGCGGCGTCTTCCGCGCGCCGCTCTTGCGGCAGCGCCGAAAGCGTCTCCGAGATTTGCGCGGCGAGCGCGGCGGGAGATTGCTCTGCAACCGTTAACAGGTTGGCCTTCTGGGCCTTGCGGAGGGC
>CACZQQ010000014.1 GCA_902783355.1 uncultured bacterium | reverse complement strand
CGTCCTTGGAGGGGGCGCTCATGATGACCTTCTTGGCGCCGGCCTTCAGGTGCATCTCGGCCTTCTCGGCGGTCAGGAAGAGACCGGTGGACTCGACGACCACGTCGACGCCCATCTCGCCCCACGGAATCAGGGCCTTGCCGTTCTCATAGTCGTAGGAGGCCTTCTCGGCGAAAGCCTTGATCTCCTTGCCGTCCACGAAGATGGCCTTGCAGTCGTTGCAGCCCTTCACCTCGTGGTTGAAGATGCCGTGCACGCTGTCATACTTCAGCATGTAGGCCAGATAGTCCGGCTCGAGCAGGTCGTTGATGGCAACGATCTCGATGTCGTCAGCGAAATTCTCGAAGGCAGCGCGGAAGACCATGCGGCCGATGCGGCCGAAACCATTGATACCGACTTTAATCATCGTTGGAGACTCCTGTGGGTGGGTTGCTTGCTTGGGACACGGGAAAACCGCGTAAACGCGTCTAATATAATCTGAATTTCGCCGCCTGTTGACAAAAACGGACAAATAGGGAAAAACACACGGTCCGCCGTGGAAACACGACGGGCGCGCAAGCATTTGCCTGCGCGCCCGCAAGATTCACAATCCGGCCAGCCGGACGAGGCTAGTTGTTGTAGGTGCCGTTGAGGCTGTAGCAGACGGAATCCATGTCGCCCTTGCCCTGCGAGCTCGGGGTCGTGGTGGAGCCGTCGTCGCCAAGGACGCTGTGCATGAACTTGCCCACGTGTCCGTCGGCGAAGACGATGTCGATCTGGCCACGGTGGTTGTCGCCGTAGGCCTGGTTGGAGCGGGAGGAGTCCAGGCTGGCCGCGGTGATCTTGCCGTTGCCGGCGAAGATGGCGGCAGTGTTGCCGGTGGGCGTCAGGCACCATTTGACGTTGCCGGTATAACCCCCCGCGTCGACGAGAGCCTTCACATCATCCGTAAAGTAGTCCTGGAAGAGGGGGAATGTGGAGGTCCGCTCGACCTTGGTGACGCGGCGGCCAAGAGAGACGGAGTTGCAGGCGTAGTTGGAGGGGATTATGCTGGACTTCTGGTCGCTGTTGGGGCACATCAGGGACTTCTCGGAGTTGCCCATGTAGGTCTTCAGGAGGGGCTTGAAGGTGGCCTCGTAGAGAGCGTCGTCGTCGGTGAAGTCGGCGACGGAGGGCGTGAAGTAGCGGCCCTTGTTGTCGTCCGCGAAGGAGACCATGGCGGTGCCGAGTTGCTTGAGGTTGTTCATGCATTCGCTCTGGCGGGCGCTCTCGCGCGCCTTGCCCAGCGCGGGCAGCAGCATGCCCGCCAGGATGGCGATGATGGCGATGACCGTCAGAAGCTCAATCAGGGTGAAGGATTGCCTTTTCATGGAGAATTCTCCTTGTGTTATGGAGTGGTATGTCCTGTTTTTCTTGTCCTAACCAAAGCCGTGCGCCCGGCGCACAGCGCTATAATATGCCACGCCTTTTCCAAAATGCAAATGGCATGTCAACAAAAAGTTACACGTTGTCACGATTTGTCAGGACAAGTCCATCTGGGTTACTTTGAATCTCCCTTGTGGAACGTTTCGATGGTTTTGCGCCTTGCGGCGTCGAGGGCAAGCGTCTCGTAGAGTTCGATCTCATCGACGCTGGCGTCGGCCTCCATGGCCTTCAGGTCGGCCATCAGGTCGTAGCCCTTGGGCGGGAAGCCCATTTCGCGGAAGACGGCGACATGGACGGGGTGCCCGTTGACGGTCTTGCCGTCAAACTCATGGGCATAGTTGACGCCCATGATGGTGACGCCGTCCACGCTGCCGTCCTTGAACCACTTGTCGTAGTGCCAGCGGGCGCCCATCTTGTAGCACCAGTCGGCGGTGTGGTTCTTGGCCTCGGGCTGCTTGCCGACGGTCATGTAGAGGGGGCGCTTGCCCGCCAGCGCCTTGCAGCGCTTCAGGAACTCGTCCAGCGCCTCGGAGCGCATCTCGTGGAGCGCCTCGCGGTCGAAGTCCTGCGTGTAGATGTCGACGCCATAGCGCTTGAGGAACTTCTCGCGCACTTCGGGGTTGAAGCCGTAGTCGGTGGGTACATTCGCCAGCGGGGTGCTGTGGGAGCGGATGTTGTAGACGAAGCCGTCGAAGGGATAGGCGGCCAGTTCGCGGAAGTGGTCCACCTTGTGCTCCATGACGTCGGGGACGGTGAGTTCGGGGACGCCGACAAGCCACTGGCCGATGGTGCCATCGGGGGCGCGGCCTGCGATGAGGCCCAGCTGGTAGTTCTTCCAGTCCCACCCGAAGCGGAAGAAGTGGTTGAAGCTGACCTTGTCCTTCACGGGGTCGTGCCGCTTCTCCTTCTCAAGGGTCTGGCCCCATGTGACGGCCAGTTCGTTGCCGTCGGCATCATAGATGTGGCAGTCCCGCGAGACCGCGTCGCCCAGGATGAAGCCGAAGCGTTCGTCGAGCGTATCGTGCCAGAGCTTGACATAGCGGTTCGTGATGCAGAGGCCGTCGAGCGTGACAGTCTGGCGGTTGTCGGCGGTGTGGCCGGCCTTGAAGCGGTAGTCGCCTTCGTAGGGACGGTAGTCGCCGTTCGTGTCGCTGACATAGATGCGCAGGTTTTCCTTCGTGAACTTGACAGGGAGGCCGCTGGGGACCTCGCTGACGAGGACGATCTTGGCGACGGGGCGCACGGCGGGATCGGAGCTGGGGAGGCCCGGTTTGGGGTCGAGGCGCGGGTCGCGTCGGCTCCAGCCGCGGTCCTGCCCCTTGCCGTACCACGTGTCCGCCATGGGGTAGTTGCCGTATTTGGCGACCTCCTCCGGGTAGGTCTCGCCGCTCTTGTAGTAGGCGCCGTCGTCCCAGACGCTGTGCCAGCACCAGACCTCCATGCCGTATTTGTGGCCGATGCGGATGGTCTCCG
>CACZQQ010000013.1 GCA_902783355.1 uncultured bacterium | reverse complement strand
TGAAGCCGTCGAAGGTGGCGCTGTCGTACGCTTCGTCCTTGGCGCAGTTGAGCAGGGCGAGGACGCCGAGGCAGGCGTGCATGTAGACGCTGATGAGGCGGCTGTTGCCGGAGCATTCCACCATTTTTATGTGGAAGCTGTTGTCGCAGCGGCAGGCGGCGCGCAGATCGTCATTTGCATGGCATTCCCGCTCGCGGTCGAGAATCCCCTTGAGGTCGTCGAGCGGGCCGCGCTTGTGGCGCTCGGCCGCCAGGCGTGCCGCCAGAGGCTCCACCGCCAGCCGCACCTCGTGCCATTCCAGATAGTCGCGCAGGGTGACGGGCTTCAGGCGATAGCCGCAGAAGGGGACGTATTCCAGGGCGTTGATGTTCGCCAGCTGTAGCAGCGCTTCGTGGATGGCCGTGCGGTTCAGCGCCAGTTCCTTCGCAAGGCGGTTCTCGTTCAGCATCTCGCCGACCGCGAACTGCCCCGCCAGCAATTTGGCCGTGATCAGGCGCGTCGCCTGGCAGCCCGCCGTCTCGCCCTGCGGAACGGGCCTGTTTTTCTCTGATGCGCTCTTTCTTCCTTGCATGGCACGTAGGTCCCCTTTGTGGAAATTTGACAATAATATAGTCCCGATAGCCGCTTTGACTGACAAAGTTGAAGGTTTCGGAGGGGATTTTCAGCAAGGGCGTAGAGGCGCGCCTCCCCGTTCGGCAGTCTTCACGCGAGGCATTATCTTTTGGGAAACGACGGACACGCGGGAGGGTCGCGCTCCCGCACGACCGATGGCGAGAAGTGCGGTCGCACGGGAGCGCGACTCCCATTGCTTCCAACCCCTAAAGGAGGCTCCATGCTGGACACATACGAAGGCGACGCGCGCGCACAGCACATTTCAGAAGGCACGGCATCCTGCCTGCGCCTGGACGACATCTTCCAGAGCCACATGGTGCTGCCGTGCGGACGCTCCATCCCCTTGACAGGACAGGCCGTTCCCGGACAGGTGGTGACAATTTCGCTCGATGGCCGCCGCTGGCGCTCATTCGCTTCGGGGGACGGCCGTTTCACCGTCCAGCTGCCGCCCATGGAGCCAGCCGACAGCCTGACGCTGACGGCCGCCTGCGGCGGCGAGCAGCTCACCCTCTCCGACGTCGCCGTCGGCCACGTCTATCTGGCCAGCGGCCAGTCGAACATGGAGTTCCATCTGGCGGACGCCAAGCCCGGCCCCGAATCCCTCACGGAGGAGGACTATGGCCGCATCCGCTACCTCCAGGTGCCGCGCGCCACCTTCTACGGCCGCCAGCGCCATTTCGGCGCAGGCGCGGCGTGGCGGCGCGTGACGCGGGCGGACGCGGGCGGGCTTTCCGCCGTGGCGGTCTTCTTCGCCTGCGACCTCGCGCGCAAGAGCGGCGTGACCGTGGGTGTCGTGGAGGCCGCCGTGGGCGGCTCCCCTGTGGAGGCGTGGCTGACGCGCGAAGCCCTGCAGAACATCGACGGCTACCGCGAGAAGCTTCTCGACTACGAACGCGCCGTCTGCGACGAGGCCGCCGTCTGCGACAAGTTCCCCGACGGCAACCAGAAGCTGACGGACGGGCTGGCGCGCATGTTTCCACAACTACCTGAAGATGAAGGAGTTGCGAAAGGATATGCTTCTCCCGGATACGACGACGGCGCGTGGGGAACCATGCGGCTGCCCGACACGTGGACGCAGGCCGGCCACAACCACGCGGGCGTCTTCTGGTTCCGCCGCAAGATCGAACTGTCCGCCGGCTGGGAGAAGGCGGCTGCCATCCATCTGGGCGCCATCGACAAGGGCGACCGCGTCTATGTGAACGGCCAGCTTGTGGGCGCCACGGGAGACGGGCTGGACATGGCGCCGTGGAACCTGCTGCGCGTCTACCCCGTGCCGGCGGGCCTTCTGCACGCAGGCGAGAACACAATCGCCGTGCGCGCGTGCTCGCTTGTCTCCATCTGCGCGGACGGCGGCCTCATCGGCCCCGAGGAGGAGATGTATCTGGAAGGGGAGGGCGGCCGCGTGCCGCTGTCGGGCCTCTGGCGTTTCCACGAGACCTTCGACGCAGGCACCGCCGGCATGACCTTCATGTACACATTGGGGCCAGGCATCACCGCCAGCCTCCATATCCTGTATGACAACATGATCGCGCCGATGGAGGGCTTCCCCTTCACTGGCGTCCTCTGGTATCAAGGCGAGGCCAACAGCATCTGCACCGCCGCCCGCTACCGCGAAATGCTCACCGCGCTCGTCGCCGACTGGCGCCGCGCCTTCGGCGTCCCCGACCTGCCTTTCATCGTCGTCCAGCTGCCCGACTACCACAACCCCCACTATTTCGCGCCCTTTGCGCAGTGGCCGCGCATCCGCGAGGCGCAGCTGCAGGCCGCCCGCGACACCGACGGCGCCTGTATCGTCACCATCGGCTATGGCGATGTCTTCGACCTGCATCCCGTCCACAAGCGTCCCGTCGCCGAGGCGGCCGCGACCGCCGCACTGGCCAGCCTGCGCGGCGAGCCCTTCGACAACGGCCCCGTCCTGCGCGACATGCGCCGCGACGGCGATGCGTTGGAGCTTGTCTTCGACGGCGCGCCGCTGGCCGCCTCCGACGGCGGCATGGCCCCGCGCGGCTTCGTCCTCGGCGACGCGGAGGGGCACTGCTTCGCCGCGACCGCCGCAATCGTCGGCCCGCACACCCTGCGCCTGCGCGCCGAAGGAGTTGCCACGCCGGAGGCGGTCTGGTACGCGTGGGCGGAGAATCCGCGCGAGGCGACCTTGCGGGACGTCAACGGGCTGCCCGCCTCCCCCTTCCGCGCCGCCCTCGACGGAAGCGCCCCCGTGGGAAGAAACCTGATCCACTGAAGCGGCCATGTCTACCGTCTGGAAACGCAATCTGGCCATGCTCTGGCTGTCGCAGTTGCTGGTGATGGCCGGCTACGACGCGCTGAACCCCTTCGTGCCGCTCTTCATGCGGGATGTGCTGGGGCTCGCGGACGCCGCGCAGCTGGCGAAGTACATCGCCTTCTACAACATCAGCGCCTTCATCGGCTACGGCCTCTCGAATCCCGTCTGGGGCTGGCTGGGGGACCGCTACGGCATGAAGCCCATGCTACTGCGCGGCACCTTCCTGACCGCGCTCTTCTGGCCCATGATGGCCTATGTCTCGTCGCCGTGGACGTTGATCCTCC
>CACZQQ010000012.1 GCA_902783355.1 uncultured bacterium | reverse complement strand
TGGCGCAGGAGGCCGCAGAAGAGCCGCCTGCCGCTGCGGCCAGGCAGACCCCGATGCAGGGCTTCGAGCAGCGCTTCAAGATGATCGAGGCCGCCGTCAAGAACAACGCGGAGACATGGGAGACCCTCAACAGGCAGTATGACGCCCTGCGCAACCAGGCCACGCCGGAAGAGTATCTTCTGTCCGTCGCGCGGCTGCGCAAGGCGCTTGGGGCCTATCTGGCCACCGTCGAGATCGCCGGCATGGAACAGATGCACTTCAAGAACCAGCTTGAGCGCTATGCGGGGAACAATCTCCTCCTCCAGCAGGAGCTCACCGTGATCGCGCGCTACACAAGCCAGCTGCAGCTCTTCGACAAGCAGCAGGCCGAACAGAAGACCATCGTGGAGAAGACGCTCCTCCGACTCAAGAAGTCGGAGCAACAACTTCCTCCACCGCAGGAATTTACAATGAAAAATGGGATGCGCTTCCGCCTGGTGCCCCCGCAACGGCGCGGCAGCCGCCGCACGCGCCCCTTCTACGCCCTCGCCGCCCCCGTCACCCGCGCCCAATGGACCGCCACGGGCGCCGCGCCGCCACAGAAGGAGGAGGACGAGGGGACTGACGGAGAGGCCGCCGTCGGCGAAATCACCTTCTGGCAGGCCCTTGAGTTCCAGAAGGCCGTGACGCGCTACACAGACGGCAAGGGGCGCCTCATGCTGCCCACGGCCGAACACGTCCGCATCCTTGCCAAGGACGGACGCTGGCGCGGGCTGGGCATGGCCGTCTGGCTGGCCGGCAAATGGGACGAGGCGCCGTCGCAGGTCGAGGCCGCGCACCGCTTCCGCGTGGAATGGTCCGCCATCTGGGATCCGGGGCGCTGCCTTGGCGGTTCGCTTCCCATCGACAGCGAGAACCCGGGCATCTATCCGGAGGTGCCGCAGGCCGCCTACCGCCAGCTGGGATGCCTGCTGGTCGCGGAGACGGATTTCGGCGTCGCCATGCGGGCGGCCCAGGTGCTTGAAAGAATGCAGGCCGACGACGAGGCCGACCATACGCAGGAGGAAGCCGACCATGCGGAATAAGGGCATGACGACAGGAAGGCTGCTGTTCGGGCTGCTGGCGCTGCTGGCGCTGGCCGCCCCGTCGACGCCTGCGGCGGAACGGAAGCCGACGGCGGGGGACGCGGAAGCCTCCAAGGACATCACCACCGACATGGGCGGCGCGGAATTGTGCAGGGGCAACTATCTGCGCACCGACATCCGCGACAAGAAGGTCCGCTACGAGATGGTGCCCGCCCTCGTGGTTGAGAGCGCCGACCGCCAGCCGGTCCTTGTGCTGCGACGCCACCGCGTCGTCGAACAGACCGAAGTGCGCCTCTACGAGACCATGATGCGCTTCTTCGTCCGCGACAAGGACGGCACCGGCTATTTCGACTACAAGCGCGTCCAGGACGAACTGTGGGAAGGCGAGAAGAATGTGCGCGTCATCCCCGAGGAGGACGGCTTCATCGCCAATGCGCACGTCCTGGTCGACGACATGAACGGCCACGAGATCGCCTGCCACACGGACGCGCAGGGGTGCCTCCTCCCCGACAAGGGACGCCTGGACCTGCTGGAGCCATTCGACGACCTCTCCTGCCGCACGCGAGACTATTTCATCCAGTGCCTCGGCACGGAGGACGACGGCAAGAAGCTCGACGGCCTCCTCTACCGCCTCTACCGCACCATGCCCCAGCGCAAGACCTTTGACGAAAAGCGCCTCCAGGAGCCGCCCGAACAGGACATCCTCTGCGTCTACGGTCTGGACTTCCAGCCCAGCCCGCTGAAGCCCGAGCAGAATGCGCTCGTCTGCAACGTCGCCTTCCCCGAAAACTTCGCCTACGCGGTCGCCGGCAGGCCCTTCCCCATCCGCGTCCGCGTCCAGAACAACGGCGGCTACCAGACCAGCTGCCTCATCGGACGCCTCTTCTCCCGCATCCAGGGCGTCGACGGCAAGCTCTTCTACTTCGGCGCCATCAAGCCGGGCGAATCCGTGGAGTTCACACGCTATGTCACGGCCCCCGCGGACCTGCGCACAGGCAAGGTCTACGCCGAACTGCGCTTCTCCGACAGCTGGGACGCCCCGAAACTCTCCGTCCCCATCAAGTTCACCGTCGTCCGGGAGGAATAGCTACGCCTCCCGCATCCATACCAGAACCCCACCATGGAGAACAACAAGATGTACCGCGAGATGACCGCCTCTGAAATCAAGCAGCGCTACGCCGACGCCAAGAAACGCTATGCCGACGTGGGCGTCGACACGGACGCCGTCCTCAGGGAGCTGGCGAAGGTCCCCGTCACGCTGCACTGCTGGCAGGGGGACGACGTGCGCGGCTTCGAGATCAAGGAGCAGGCGCTCTCCGGCGGCGGCATCATGGCCACCGGCAACTATCCCGGCTGCGCCACCGACGGCGACATGCTGCGTTCGGATTCAGAGGCGGCCCTCAGGCTGATCCCCGGCAACCGCCGCTATGGCATCCACGCCATCTATGCGGAGACGAACGGCAAGGCGGTCTCCCGCGACGCCATCGAGCCCAGGCACTTCGCCAAATGGATGGCGTGGGCGAAGAAGACTGGCATCTCGCTGGACTTCAACGCCAGCTACTTCGCGCACCCCATGGCCGACAGCGGCTACACCGCCTCCAGCGCCGACAGCGGCATCCGCAAGTTCTGGATCCGCCACGGCGTGCAGTGCCGCGCCATCGCCGCCGCCATCGGCAAGGCCCAGGGGAATCCCTGCATCCTCAACCACTGGTTCCCCGACGGCGCCAAGGACCAGCCCGTCGACCGCCTCGCCCCACGCAAACGCCTCATGGACTCCCTCGACGAAATCCTCGCGCCCAAGTATTCCCTCAAGCAGGTGCGCGACGCCGTGGAATCCAAGCTCTTCGGCATCGCCTCCGAAGACTACGTGGTGGGCTCCCACGAATTCTACATGGCCTACGCGATGACCCGCCCCGACCTCATGGTCACCTTCGACATGGGGCACTTCCACCCCACTGAGACCATCCATGACAAGGTGGCCGCCCTCGCCTGCTTCAAGAAGGACCTCCTCATCCATGTCTCCCGCGGCGTCCGCTGGGACTCCGACCACGTGGTCATC
>CACZQQ010000011.1 GCA_902783355.1 uncultured bacterium | reverse complement strand
GGGGCTTCTGCCGGACAACCCGCCGCTGGCCAGAGTCTTCCGCGCCGGTTCCACCGACATGGGCGCCGTCAGCATGGTCATGCCCGCCCTCCATTTCTATTTCGGCGGCTTCAAGGGCGGCGCCCCTGGCAGCGACTTCCTTGTCAACGAGCCGCGCGTGGCCTATGGCGTATCAGCCAAGCTGTTGGCCATGAATGCGATAGACTTGCTCTACGGCGATGCCGCGACAGGCCGCCAGGTCGCCGCCGAGAAGACGCCCATGACCAAGGCGCAGTACATCGCCGCCATGGACGCCTTCACCTCCACCGTCACCTACGAAGGCTGACGCGCGGCGTGGATTGCTTCGGCGGTCGCACTGGAGCGCGACCCTCCCGTGCCTGTCATTCCGCCGACGGGAAGGCGGCTCCGGCAAGTTCCGCACAGAGTCGAGAGACATGCTACATTATGTCAAAGTCAGCGGCAACAGGCGCGACGCGCTGGATTTCGTTCATCATCGCCGTCTTGTGCAAGAGCTACAATCTGACCGAGGCGGCGGCGAACCGCTGGCTGGCGAAGGCGTAGCGAAACAAAACACACTTGACAAAAGACATATCTCCATCCCAATGCCTTCTGGGGCTGGCCGTTGCGCTTCTGGCGGCCATTGGCGTCTGCTACATCTTCAGCGCCGGCTATGTCGGCGAGGACTATCCCGTGCGCGGCCACTGGCTGCGCCAGCTCTTCTTCCTGGGCGTGGGCACGGCCGCCGCGTGGGGGATGACGCGGCTTGACAACCGCCACCGCCCATGGCGCCTTCTGGTCTTCACCGGCTATGGCGTCTCCCTGCTGCTGCTATTGGCGGTCCTGCTGGCGGGGCGTTCCATCGGCGGCGCGCGTCGCTGGATCGCGGTGGGCGGCTTCCTTCTGCAGCCGGCGGAGTTCGCCAAGCTCTTCACCGTCCTTGCGGGCGCGCTCGTCTTCTCCGGAGAGCTCTTCGGGAGCCGCCTGAAGGAGGCGCTGGCCGGCGGCGCGCTCTTCGCGGCCCCCATCCTCCTCATGGCTGCGGAACCCTCCTACGGCAACGCGCTCTCCCTGCTGGCGCCCTTCGCCGTCCTGCTTGGCACGCGCCTTCTGCCCGCATGGCTCTGGAGCCTGACGCTGGCGCTGACGCTCATCGCGCTTGGCGGCGCCTTCTACGGCGTGGAGCATGTCCGCCGACATCCGGAACTTCTGGCGAGGACGGAGGGGGCCGCTGGCGTCGGCGGCTCCCGCCTCTTCCACGGCTACCATCTGCGCCGCTTCCACTCCTACCTCTCCGACACGGGCGGCTGGAACGAACGGCAGGCGATCATGACCATCGCCGGCGGCGGCGCCACCGGCAAGGGCTATTTGAACGGCACGATGAACAAGCTGGGCTACCTCCCGCGCACCGTGGCGCCCACCGACTTCATCTTCGCCGTCTTGGCGGAGGAGGGCGGCTTCCTCTTCGGCGTGCTCCCTGTCCTCGCCCTCTACATGCTTGTCCTCGCCTTGCTGCTCCACCAGGCCGCCCATGCGACCTCGCGGCTCGACTTCAACCTCATCGCCGCCGGTTGCGCCCTCCTGGCCCTCCACATTCTCGTGGGCATCGGCATGAACCTGCGCCTGCTGCCTGTCATCGGTTTGCCGCTGCCGCTGCTCTCCTACGGCGGCTCCTTCACCGCCGCCACCATCCTCCTGCTGGGCAACATGGCGGCCGCGCGCCATCCGGAGAAGGCCGCCGCGACGGCCGCCGCCGAAGAGCATGTCTTCCGCCTGGGAGCCCTTTTCAAGTTGACCATCCGCAGCAAATGAACCGTCAAATCAGGAGACAACCATGGGAAAGGAAAGCCGCCTCTTTGAGATTCTACTGAACGGCGTGGAGGTCAAGGGCCTCTACGGAATCGGCAACGGCCGCCATCTGGTGACGGTGGAGCTGCTCTGTCCGAGGCCGCAGGTGGCCTCCAAGAGCGCCGCCCGCACCTACCGCTTCCGCAACGGCCGCCTGGACTGCGGCTCCCTGCCATGGACAAGGCGCATCTTTTTCAAGGAAAGCGTCGAGTTCCGCTTCGGCCTGTGCGTGCGCATCTCCCAGAGCGTCACCCAGACCTATGTCAACGACTTCCTGCGCTATTTTGCGGGCACGGCCTTCGGCATGGCAGCCGACGCGGCGGAGGACGCCTTCCCCGGCCCCGCCGGCAATGCGGCCGCGATTCCCCTGGACTACGCAAAGCGCAAGCTGCTTGCCACGCATGCCGCCGCGACGCTTGTCGAAGGCGCAATCGACTTGCTGCCCGCCGACCTGCCTGAAGACGGCGAGGTTGTCGTTCCCCTCTGCGTTGTCCGCGACATACGGCGCCCTGGCGTGCGACAACTCCTTCATGCAGAAGGAGATGCAATAGGAAGTGCCCGCCTCCGGCTGAACGCCCTCCAATAGGGGGGAAGTCCGCCCTCCCGTGGCGGGAGGGCGTGTCATATCATATTGCAAACAAGCAGGTTACAGTAGCGAGGTGGCCTGCTTGATGAGTTCCTGCGCAAGATATTTGGAGGGCTTGCCGGGGCCGGGCAGCGTCTCGTAGCCGCCGTTGCCGTAGTTCTCCGGCATCGCCATGTAGCCGATGGCGTCCATCGCCAGCGCGACCACCATCGTCACCTTGAAGGGCGACTTCGCGCGAATCTGCCGCGTGACTTCCACGAAGGGCTCGCCGGGCAGCGTCACGAGGGCGACGGCGTCGCCGAACTTGATGACGGAGACCTGCTCGAAGCGCTTCTCGGCGGGCAGCTTGTCGCGGCACTCCATGAGCGCCTGCGCAAAGTACTTCTTTGCGTACGGCGTCCCCTTGGCGATGTCCTCGCTGGTGAAGTCGCGGCCGGGCTCCATGGCGGCGTCCTTGTACTTCTCGTAGATGGCGGCGGCCTCCGCATACTCCTCGTCGGTGACGGTCAGATAGGGCCCCTCGAAGACGGTGGTCTGGATGGAGACGCCCTGGAAGTCGATCTTGCGCAGCGAATAGAGGGCGGCCAGGACGGCGGCGGCGTAGCCCTTGCCGATGCGGCACGCCTCGGCGTAGTTGGTCTGGTCGGCGTCCGTGGCGATGTTGAAGTGGTTGATGTTGCCCTGCGGCGCGGTCAGCGACATCACGGGGATGTCCTCGCCCAGGCGGTATTGGATCTCGCGCTCCATGCGGCCGGGCCAGTCCGCCGAGACGAAGTCGCCGCCGACGGTGTCCGCGTGGTTGGAGATGTTGACGATGAGGAGGCGGATGGCGCCTTCCTGCTTGACGGCGAGGATGGGGATGGCGGGGTCTATGTCGCCTTCGGGGGCCACGACGTCGGGGTTCAGCTTGCCCGGGTTCGTCAGGATGGTGCCGTTCTTCATGCGGAAGCGGCGGCAGAAGGCGAGCGTGCTGCACTGCGTGGAAGTCGCGAAGAGCTCCGCGGGCGCGAGGCCCAGCTGGGCGTTGCGCAGCGCGATGACCGTCTTCTGGATGACTTCGTCGAGGTAGGCGGCGTCGGTGCAGTCGTCGGTGAAGAGGCCGTGGGTGTAGGGGCCCGTGTGGGTGTGGGTGGCCGCGAAGACGGTCTTGCCGGCCAGAGTCGGAAGCGCTTTGGCGACTGCCTCCGCCAGACGGCTGCTCAGCGTGGCGGGGATGAGGCACAGGTCGTATTCCACCAGCGC
>CACZQQ010000010.1 GCA_902783355.1 uncultured bacterium | reverse complement strand
GTGCCAGTGGGCGCGGCCATGGCTCTCCTTCACCTGCGGCGCAGGCGCCTTGGGGACGGCGCTCTTCCCAGACGGCCTTTCAACGTTGGCAGGAGTCGCCGCCTTCTTCGGCTGCGTGACAGCAACCGGCTTGACGGCAGGCGCCTCCGACACGGGCGGCGTAGTTGGCGGCGGCGGCAGGACCTCCTGCACCGACACGTTGGAAACATCCTCCGGCGCGGAAGGTTGCACCTCCTTGTCCGGCAGTTTGCCGCCATTCAGGAAATAGATGGCCAGTGCCACCACGAGGCCGACGATGGTGCCCAGGACACTCCTCTTGCTTCTATGGTTCGTCTCCATGGTTCAAGTTCTCATGCAAGGCTCCACCTTTGGCGGAGCAGTTCTGTGTTGTCGACAATCAGCCAGATGAAGTCAAGTTCTTGGCAGATAAGCGATTTGCTGCGTTGGGCGACCCATTCGCGCAGCCATGCGAAGCGAAGCGCGGCGATGTGGAGCGGCAGAAGCGCGCGCGCCTCGGCGGGAATGGCCTCCGCCTCCCGCAGGGCGCGGATGAACTCCATCGCGAAGGGGGCCGTCAGGTTTTCAGGGCTGTCCACGCCCAGGCAGCCCAGCAGGTTGGCGGCGTCGTAGCCGGCCACCTTGAGGCCGTTGAACTCCCAGTCGATGACGCCATTGAGCATCTCCTTGCCCCAGAGGATGTTGCCTGGATGGTAGTCGCCATGGGCGAAGGCGGCGGGCAGCTCCGGCTCCGCCTCCAGAAAGGGCTTGAGCGCCTCGACAATGGGCTTGAGGTCGGCCTCCAGGGCCGGCAGCCGCTGGCGGATGTGCGGCAGAAGCCCCGCGATGTATTCGCCCAGAAGAAACCTGCCCGGGAGGGGCTGCGGGCGCGCGGCGGCCATCTGCCGCAGGAAGGCGGCGGCGGCGCGGCCGCGCCATCCGTCCCGTCCGTAGGTCTCGCGGTCCAGCGGCTCGCCATGGAGCCAGCGGCGCACCTGCCAGTAGGCGCCGTCGTGGACGAGGCCGGGCGCGCCGTCGGCCGTCGGCAGCCATGGGACGATGCCCATGACGCCGCCCTCCAGCAGATGGCGCTGCAGGCGGAACTGGTGTTCGCGCGCGGCCTGCTTGGCCAGGGGGACTTCCTCGATGACGTAGAGGGCGCCGGAGACGTCCTCCAGAATCTCTCGGTGGAGGGTGCGTTCCGGGCTGCCCGCGATGGCCAGCTCCGGATGGACCGCCTGAAGGCGCAGGCCCCAGTGGCCGAAGAGATGCGGCAGTTCCTGGACGAGTTCTTCCTGTGACATGGCTATTTGGCGGCCGCGAGGCCGCGCTTGAGCAGAAGGCTCACGAGAAGCGTGAGGGCGCCGAGGACGGCGATGGAGCGGCGCGGCCCGCAGCCGAAGAGGCTGGGCAGCACATAGAGGTACACGCAGCCCGCCAGCATGGTCAGGCAGTCCAGCGCGTTGGTGGCGGCCAGATAGCGGCCGCGGCGCTCCTGCGGCGAGCGGTGCTGCATGGCGGTGCTCAGGGGCAGTTCGAAGAAGCCGGCGGCCAGGCCGACCAGCAGCGTCAGCAAGAGGGCGGCGGCGCGCGTCGTGCCAACAAAGGCCAGCAGGATGAGCAGCGCGCCGAGGGCGAGGCCGCCGGGGGCGACGAAATGGTAGGCGATGCCCTTGCGGGAGAGGAAGCCGGCCAGGCAGCAGCCGGCGGCGATGCCCAGCGCGATGGCGGCCTGGAGATGGCCGACAAGCATTTCGTCCCCATGCAGGGTGCCTTTGGCGAAGGTCGTCAGGATGAGCTGGATGACCGTCCCTGCGAACCAGAAGTAGGCGTTTCCGGCGACGGCGAAGGCGAGTGTTTTGTCATGCGCAAGTTCCTTCAGCGTGCGCAGATGGGGCGTCAGGGGGTCGGAGGGGCGGTAGCGGAGGCCAGGCTGGCCGGACGGCGTGCGCGTGATGGCGAAGCTGACCAGCAGGCCGACGGCGGCGATGGCGATGCAGAAGGCGAATCCGAAGGCGGGCTGCAGGCCGTGCCCGTGGTTGGCGAGCGTGCCGCCCAGCCAGCCGCCGAGGATGATGGCGGTGAAGGTGCACAGTTGCATGAGGCCATTCGCGCGGGAGAGGCGCTCAGGCGGCTCCGTCTCTGGCAGGAAGCCGTATTTGGCGGGCGAGAAGAAGGCACTCTGCGCGCCCATGACGAAGAGAATGCCCAGCAGGCCGTAGAGCGCCCTGCGGGAGGCCAGCAGCCATCCCGCCGTCATCACCGCGATTTCCAGCGCCTTCGTCCAGACCATCACCCACTTCTTGCTGAAGCGGTCCGCCAGATGGCCGGCGATGTTGGAGAAGAGCAGATAGGGGAGGATGAAGCAGCCGCCGGCCAGCGACAGGTAGACGTTGAAGCGCGATTCGGCCAGGGCCGCATGCGCAAAGCAGATGGCCAGCAGCTTCGAGACATTGTCGTTGAGGGCGCCCAGGAAGAGCGTCCCCAGATAGGCGGCAAAGCCGCACGGAGAGGATTGGACAGGCTTCGCGCTCATGGCAGGTCGGCGGCGTAGGTGATCTTCGGGTTGGCCTCTTCCGGCACGACGACGGCGAGGCGGCACGGTCCGCTGCGAAGCACAAGATCCGCCTCGTCCGTCGGCAGTGACGACGGCAAATGCGCCGCATAGGCCTTCATAAGTATTTCAATACGAAATACTTGTGGCGTCTCGGCCGTACGGAGGGCGTTTCGCGGCGGCGTGCCGACAAGAAGCCCCGCCTCGTCCACGGTGTGGATGGTGTCGGTGCAGGGCCGCCCCGCCAGAACGCCGTCCAGCGAGGCGTCCGCTTCCAGGGCGTCCAGGCACCGCTGGACGGTCGCGGCGGTGACGTAGGGGCGCGCCGCGTCATGGACGGCGACATAGGCCGGCAGGACGGCGGCGTGTGCCCGCAGATGCTCCAGGGCGAGGCCGACGCTCTCCGTGCGCGTCGCGCCCCCGACCACGAAGGCGACATGCGCCATGACGGCCTCGGGCAGGCATTCGGCGGCGGCGCTCCGGAAGCGCTCCTCCAAGTCGGCGGGGACGGCCACGACGATCGGCGCCTCGGGGAAGGCGGCGGCGAAGGTCAGCAGGCAATGGCAGAAAAGCGGCCTTCCCCGCAGAGGTGCCAGCAGTTTCGGCGAACCGCCGAAACGGCGCGAAGCGCCGCCGGCCGCCACAAGGATGCCCAGCGAGGCGGTCATGGTTTGCGCAACCTCCTTCCAAAGCAGTGGTCAATGACATCGCGTGCATATATAACATCTTGAATACCAATAACTTGC
>CACZQQ010000009.1 GCA_902783355.1 uncultured bacterium | reverse complement strand
CAGCGCGTCGGCCAGAATGGTGCACGGACGGTAGTCCTCGTCATACTGCGGCAGAAGCGGCAGGCACAGGACGCGGCCGCCGCCCCTCACGAAGGCCAGCAGCGCGCGCTGTTCCTTGGCGGCCATCGTGCCGTCGCAGGGGACGACCAGCACCTTCTCGCGGTCGGCGTGGGCCACGTCCGTGACAAACTGCGGCAGAAGCCCCTCCACGAAGGCCGAGGTGACCAGGCCCTGGCGGACCGTCGTCTCCCACAGTGTCAAGGGCTTGAGCGCCCCCGGCAGGTCGAAGGGCTTGAGGAAGGGGGCGTTGCCGCGGGCGGCCCTCCACGGCATGAGGATCTGGAAGTCCACCGCCGGCTCGGCCGACGCGACATCCGGATTCTCCTTGAGGAATCTGCCGATGCGCTTCAGCTCATTGTAGGTGGGGCGCACCTTGCCGTCGGCACCCACGGGCGCGACATAGTCGTAGACGTCCGTGGTCACGCCCGTGCCGGGCATGTTGGGGCCGCCCGTGTAGATGTAGCCGTTGAGCCCCTTCATGCCCATGGCGAGGTGAAGGTAGAAGGCGGCGCCCATGTCCTGCGCCGTGATGGCGGGGAAGTCGGAGCAGCTGCCGAAGGGGAACTCCAGCACGCTGGGCGGATTGCCCATGAGACGAAGCGTCTCGCAGGAAAGGTACATCAGTACAAAGTACTGGGGTGTCGGGTTGTTCTGCGCCCAGCTCTGGTTGAGGCAGTAGTAGTGGTCGCTGCCCAGCAGGAAGTCGGGCCCCAGTGCCTCGTTGGCGCCCAAAAACCACGAATCCAGCCGCGGCGACCCGCTGTTGTGGCAGACCTGCGTGTCGACGCCGTATTTGCGCACAAGCCCCATGAGGGTGCCCAGATAGTCGACGCCCTGCTCCGTGTAGAAGTCGAAGTAGTCACGGTTCCACAGGAAGGCGGGAAGCCCCGCCTTCGGCTCGTCCGCCAGGCCGAAGTCGCCGAAGCGGCGGTGGCGGACGCCATAGCGCGCGTTCAAGGCCGCCACATCCTTGAAGCGGCCGCGCAGATATTGGGCGTAGCGGCCGTCCTCGCGCCCGAAGCCGAAGGTCTCTTGGTTGTAGTCAAGGCCGCCGAACCAGCAGTGGATGCCGAACAGTTCGTTGTCCAGCTGCGTGCAGACGACGGGGCCGCCGTGGGACTGCGTGTATTCGGCCAGAAGCGGGCAGACCTGCGCAAAGTAGTTCTCGATTTTCTCCAGCAGAAGCGGATGCTGGTAGGAGACAGAGCAGTTGCGGAAGGGCTTGCCCTGCTTGTCGCGGGCCAGGACCTGCGGATAGTCCTTCAGCAGCCAGCCGGGCAGCCCGTCGTTCAACAGCTCCGAGTACTGGTAGGCGCCTGGCCGGACGACAAGGTCAAGCCCCTCTTCGGCGACGGCATCCAGGAACGCGCGCAACAGGTCGAAGTGGCGGAAGACGCCCTCCTCCGGCTCGTGGATGAGCCACGGCACGTAGGTGGCGACCGTGTTGCCGCCCGCCGCGCGCCAGAGACGCAGGCGACGACGCCAATCCGCCTTCGGGACGCGGAAATAGTGGAACTCGCCTGAATACATCAGACGGCGTGCGCCGTCGACCGTAAAGCCGTCCTTGTCGAAATGCTGCATGGCGCCTCCGGAACGGAAAACCTGTTCAGATGCGGCTGGAGCCGCGGTCGCGCAGCACGCTCACCACCTGACGCACCTCCTGCGCGCGGTCCTTCGGCATCACCAGCACCGCGTCCTCCTTCACGACAACCACGATGTTGTCCAGCCCCAGCGCCGCCACGGACATCTTGCCATCGCCCGCCGCGTTGTAGACGATGGAGGACTTGCAGTCGACGAGGACGGGATTGCCGTAGGAGACGTTCCCCTGGCCGTCCTGGGGGAAGGTGCGGCTCAGGGCGTCCCAGGAGCCCAGGTCGTCCCAGATGAACTTGCCGGGGATGACGGAGACCGCCGTCGACTTCTCCATCAGCGCATAGTCGATGGAGATGTTGGGCATGGCCTCGAAGATGGCTTCCGCGCGGCGGCTGTCGTTGGCCAGCAGCGCGTCCGTCAGGTCCTCCAGGGTCTCGGCCAGGACGGGGTCGGCGCGGCCGAACTCGCTCTGGAAGGTGGAGAAGCGCCAGAAGAACATGCCGGAGTTCCAGTAGCAGTGGCCGCCGGCGATGAAGCCCGCCGCCTTGGCCGCGTCCGGCTTCTCGTGGAAGCGCACCGCCTTGTAGAGCGGATGGTCGGCGTCCTTGTTGAGCGCCCCCTGCTTGGGGTCGATCTCGATGTAGCCGTAGGCGGTGTCGGGACGCACCGGCTGGATGCCGATGGTGACGAGGTTGTCGGTGTTCTCGGCCGCGTCCATGGCCGCGCTGGCGGTCGCCACGAAGGGCGCCGTGTCGGGAATGCGGTGGTCGGCGGTCAGCACGCCGATGGTGACGCCCTCCGGCCCCAGGTTGCAGTTGCGCGAGAGGATGCACGCCGAGGCGTAGATGAGGCAGCCCGCCGTATTGCGCTTCGCAGGCTCCGCCAGCACGTTCTCGTCCGGAATGCCCAGCTTCGCGTCGATGATGGCCTTCTGCAGCAGACGGCTCGTCGCAATGTAGATGTTCTCCTTCGGCACAAGCGCCATGCTGCGCTGGACGGCCTCCGCCAGCAGGCTCTGGCCGCTGGAGGTCAGCGTCAGAAGCTGCTTCGGATGGGCCGCGCTGGACATGGGCCAGAAACGCTCGCCGGTCCCGCCGGCCATGATGACGATTACGCGCATGGTTTCTCTTCCTCTCAAGTTATGGGGACGGCGGCCGACAGAACGGCCGTCCATCCCGATGGTTGTCAGTTTTCAGCTTCCTCGACCACAATCCCCTTGTGCGCCTTGTCCCAGAGCTCCTCCAGCGCGTAGTGCGCACGCATCTCGGGCTCCAGGACATGCACGATGAGGACGCCGTAGTCCAGGACGACCCACTTGCTCTCCACGTCGCCGTCCTGCCCGCGCGGGCGGGCGCCCTTCTCCGCCATGGCGCGGCGCACATGGTCGGCGATGGCGCGGATGTGGGGCATGGAGGTGCCTGTGCAGACGACGTAGAAGAAGACCACGCTGGACTTCTCGGAGACGTCGAAGACCTGGATGTCCTGCGCCTTGGTCTCCTCGCAGACCTGGGCGCAGAAATGCGCCAGCTCGGCGGGTTCCATGCCGTCGGGCAGGACGGGGGCGGTCGCTTCGGGGATGATGATGCCGTTGTCGTTGTTTTCGTTTTCCATAGCGGTTCAGCAGAAGGATGGCTTGCCTCCGGCAGAGGCGCCGGAGGATATATCTCCATGCCCGTGCAGGCATGGCGTCGGGATTCCTGCCGTCCAAAGGGGCTTCCATGGACGGCGGTAGCGAAAGTCACTTGTAGAGCCCATGCTTCTCGATGTAGGCCATCACGGACGGGCTTATGAGCCCGTCGGGAACCCGGCCGGCGGCTATCGCCGCGCGAAGCGCCGTCGAGGAGACATCCATCAGGGGGAAGTCCTCCGGCTTCAGCGCACGTGAGAGCGGCGGACGGCGCTCCTCCGCCTTGGGCGGCGCATCGGGCATGTCCACCTGGGGCACATCCACCTGGGGTGCGGCGGCGGGCGTCGTCTCGGCAGACGCCGTGGCGGGTGCGGCGGCGGGTGCGGCAGGCGCCTCGCCCGCCGTCTCGCCCGTATCCATGAAATCGCCCTCCGCGCCGGAAGGCGCTGCCGCGACAGGAACCGGCGGCGGCGTCTCCGGAACGGCCGTCTGCGGCGGTTCCGGCAGATTGGGGCGCATTTTGCGCGGACGAGGGCGCGGCAGCTCGCCGCCAGTGGGATGCAGCAGGAGGCCGCGGAAGATGCGCGCCGCCATGGCGTCTCCGTACTCGGCCGCTAGTTCCAGGTAGGTGATGTGCTCGCTGCCCGGGCGCGGGTAGATGAGCAGGTCGTATCGCGCGACGAGCTCTCCCGCGCGGTGCCAGTGCCCAAGTTCCTTCAGCAGGTCCGTGCCGATCAGCAGCCGGATGTCATGGCTGGGATAGATGCGGCGAAGCAGCTCCAGCGTGTCGATCGTGTAGGACTTGGCGCCAGGACGGCGCAACTCCATGTCGGAGACGCTGAAGCGGTACTCGCGGCGCACCTGCTCACCATTGATGTCCTCAAGGAAATAGCAGGGCTTCTCCGCCAATGCGTCCGCAATGGCCAGGTTCAGCATCTCCAGCCGTGCCGCACCGCTCTGACTCTGCCCCGGCCTCTTCAGCGGAGACTGTTTCGCGGGAATGAAAATGACCTCGTCGCCCAGTCCGGCTTCCAACACTTTGCGCGCCAAGTTGATATGCCCTGCATGCACAGGGTCGAAGGAGCCGCCGAAGACTATCAGGCGCGGCTTGTCCGGATAGGGAAGCCCCGCGTTGGGATCCCTGACCTCGTTCGACGGAACGGCGTCCGGCGGCAGCCAGATCTCCGGCTTTCGGTCCCGGCGGGGACGCTCGTCCTGGTATCCTGTCTTGTCGTCTCGCATCGTCTGCATTGATTCCACAAAACCCCGCGTTCCCCCTGGAAGGGAGAAGCGGGGCGGATTGAAGCCAATGGGCGGCCTGCCCGAAAACACGCCGCCCAGTCGGCCAGCCTATTCTTCCTCGGCGTCTTCCTTGGCGGCCTCTTCCTGGATCTTCTTGGCGATGGTCGGCGGCACGGGGTCGTAGCGGTCGAACTTCATCACGAAGGAGCCGCGGCCCTGCGTCATGGAACGAAGCTGCTGCGGATAGCCGTAGACCTCCGCCAGAGGCAGTTCGGCGGTGAGCAGCTGCAGGCCGTCCTGGATGTCCATGCCCAGGATGCGGCCGCGGCGGCTGTTCAGGTCGCCCTGGATGGTGCCCGTGTATTCGTCGGGGAACTCCAGCACGATGTTCATGATGGGTTCCAGCAGTTCGGGCTTGGCCTTGGCCATGGCGGCGCGGAAGGCCCCGCGCGTCGCAATCTTGAACGCCATTTCGGAGGAGTCGACGGGATGGTACTTGCCGTCGAAGACAGTGCACTTGAAGTTGATGCACTTGGAGTGGGAGAGCGGCCCTTGCAGGCGCGTCTCGGCGACGCCCTTCTCAATGGCCGGGATGAAGTTCTTCGGCACAGCGCCGCCGACGACCTCGTTGCCGAACTGGTACTCCTCCTCCGGCGTGCTGCCAGTGAAGGGCTCGATGCGCAGATGCACCTCGGCGAACTGGCCGTGGCCGCCGGACTGCTTCTTGTGGCGGTACATGTCGGAGCCGACGCCCTTGACCGTCTCGCGATAGGGGACCTTCGGGGTTTCCAGGTTCACCGCAACGCGGAAGTCGGACTGCAGCCGCTTGGTCATCAGGTTGATCTGAAGGTCGCCCATGCCGTAGATCACCGTCTGGTGGGTCTCCGGATTGCGCTCAAGCTTCATGGTCGCATCCTCCGCCAGGAGGCGCGCCAGGCCGGACGCCAGCTTGTCGTCCTCGCCCTTGTTCTGGGCGGAGATGGCCAGGATGGTCGTCGGCTGCGGATAGTTGATGGGCGCGAACACCAGATCGGTCTGCTTGCTGCCAAGGACGTCCAGCATGCCCGTGTTCTTCAACTTGGCGACCGCAACAATCTCGCCGGGGCCGGCGCTGTCGATGTTCTCCTGGTTCTTGCCCTGGATCGCCAGCAGGCTGCCGATGCGCTCCTTGGACTGCTTCGTGGAATTGACCAGCTCGCTGTCCTTGGTGATCGTCCCGCTGTAGATGCGCATGTAGGTCATCTGGCCGATGAAGGTGTCGTTCACCGACTTGAAGACGACCGCGGTGGAGTCGGCGGAATTGACGTCCAGCGTGCCGTTCGCCAGGTTCGGCTTCACGCCGTCCAGGGGCCTCGGGCCGTACTGGAGGATGAAGTCCATCAGCTCGGTCACGCCGATGTCCTTAGCCACGCTGCCGGCGAAGATGGGCACGAGCTTCTCCTCGCGAAGCGCCTTGCGCAGACCATGGATGATGTCCTCGTCGGAGAGGTCGAGCTCCTCCAGGTATTTCTCCATCAGGGCGTCGTCGGATTCGGCGATGGCCTCCACCAGTTCGGTGCGCGCCTCGGTGCCGTGGTCGCCCAGCTTCGCGACGTCCTCGCCGAAGAGTTCGGCCACGCCCGTCATGGCAGCCTTCTCGCCAATGGGCAGCGAATAGGGGACGCTGGTCTTCTTGACGCAGGTCTTGCGCAGGGTCTCGAGCTTGCCGAAGAAATCGGCCTCGTCCCTGTCGCAGCAGTTGATGAAGATGGCGCGCGGCAGGTTCATGGCGGCGGCCTGGCGCCAGGCGCGGATGTCGCCAGGCTCGATGCCGGTGGCGGCGTTCACCACGAGAATCAGCATGTCGGTCGTGTTGATGGCGTTCATCGCCTCGCCGCAGAAATCGGTCGCCCCGGGAGTGTCCACGAAGAAGAAGTGCCCGTCCTTCCAGGGGCAGTTCAGGATAGCGGAGTAGATGCTGCTCTTGCGCTCCTGCTCCTCCTTGCGGAAGTCGGAGACCGTGGTTCCGCTGTCAACCGTGCCAAGACGGGGAATCGCCCCGCTCTTGAACAACATCAGCTCCGCCAAGGAGGTCTTGCCAGAACCGGCGGCACCCGCCAGGACAAAATTACGAACGCGGTCAGAGGCACATTTCTTCACTGTTTTCTTCCTTCGGAGGTCGGCTCCGTCGCTTGCTTGTTTTTAATGAAAAGAAAGCCGATTGCGGTCAATACGCCGCAAACCGCCCTAATTTAACCTCAACATCGATAGTTGCCACTCGCAAAGCCATCTTTGTCGAAAAAAACAGCGGTTTTTTCGGGGAAAGAAGCTTTCGGCGGCCCGAACCGCCCGTGCAAAAAAAAAGGCTATGTTCTAGCAATCGGTTGAATCATCTCTACGCCAGCACGGGGATTGGATTGCGTTTGGAGATGGTTCGAAATCTTGTATT
>CACZQQ010000008.1 GCA_902783355.1 uncultured bacterium | reverse complement strand
TTGCGCCGCCAGCAGCCTTTCGCGGAGGGCCTTGAGGCGGCTCATTGCCTTGTTGTCGCAAGGGCGCGCGTCCAGTTCGTCGAAGGCCGGTTGCAGGCTGTCCTTGAGGAGGCCGGCGGTGGCGGCGACAATCTGCATCTGCGTGGTGCCCTCATAGATGTTCATGATGCGGACGTCGCGCAGGAGGCGCTCCACGGGATATTCGCGCATATATCCTTTGCCGCCAAGACATTGTAGAGCATCGTAGGCGCAGCGGTTGGCGGCCTCCGTGCAGAAGGCCTTCGTCATGGGAGTCAGGACGTCGGCGAGACGCGCCTCCTGCTTGGCGCGGGCGGCGGCTTCGGCGTCGCCGCCAGCGGCGCGCGCCTCCCACGCGTCCCGCAGGTCGATGTGGCGGCATGTGTCGTAGAGGAGGGCACGCGAGGCGGCGGCGAGGGCGTCGATGCGCGTCAGCATTTCGCGGACGGGCGCGATGTCGCAGAGGGTCTTGCCGAACTGGCGGCGTTGCCGGCAGTAGTCCCATGCGGCGTTGCGGGCGGCCTCTGCGACGCCCAGCGCCTGCGCGCTGACCATCAGGCGCGCCCCGTTCATCATCGACATCACGTATTTGACGAGGCCGAAGCGCGGGCGGCCGACCAGCTCGGCGGGCGCGTTGTCGAAGTGGAGTTCGCAGGTGGGCGAGGCGTGCAGGCCGAGCTTGTTCTCCAGGCGGGCGACGGTGATTTCGGGGCAGGGATGCGCAAGGAAGAGGGAGAGGCCGCGCCCGTCCCGCGTGCCCTCTTCGGAGCGCGCCAGCACCAAGAGCACTTTGGCGCAGCCGTTGGTGATGAAGTGCTTCCTGCCCGTCAGCCGCCAGACGCCGTTTTCGTCCAAAAACGCCTTTGCCTGGACGGATTGCAGGTCGCTGCCGGCCTCCGGCTCGGTCAGGACCATGGCGCCGTCCCATTCGCCGTCGGCGAGATGCGGCAGGACGCGCGCGCGCTGCTCCTCCGAGCCGAAATGCCACAATGTCTCGCCAATGACTTGCAGGCCAAAGAGATTCTGGAGGGAGGCGTCTGCGCGGGAGAGGATTTCGTTCATCATGGCGTAGACGCTGGCGGGCAGGGCGAGGCCGCCGTAGGCCTGCGGCAGCGTGACGCCCATGAAGCCGCCCGCCTTCAGCGCCGCCAAGTCCTGCTTCGTCGCCTCCGGCAGGATGACGCGGCCCCCCTCCAGACGGCAGCCTTCGCGGTCGGCTTCCGCCGCGCGCGGCGCGAATGCCTTTTCGGCCAGCGCCGCAAGCTCCGCCAGTTTTCGGCGCGCGAAGGCCACGCGTTCCGCCGGCGCCGCCTCTCCGCGCAAGGCGAAGAGTTCTTCCAAAGGCATCTGGCGGAAATGAAACTGGAGGTCGGGATGGGCGGAGAAGAAATTGTCCATTATTGTCACGAATTATTCAGGAGTGTCTGGACAAAGGCCCCTAACATGCAGCCGAGGACGCCCGGGAACTGCGCATGATGGCCGATGGCGTAGAAGTTTGGGACGGGGAGGCGGCCGACCACGCGGGAGACGGCCATGGGCTGCTGCGTGCCGTAGGCGGAGCCGATGGGGGGCGAGAAGCGGCGGCAGGTGTAGGGGGAGCCCGCGTCCACGAGATGGAACTTGCCGCGGTAGGCGGGATAGGCCGCCAGCACATCGGCCTCCAGGCTGGCCGCCAATTCCTGCTTGGCCTGCCGGTAGGCGGCGGCTTGGCGATAGCCCTCGTAGGGGACGCCGCAGAATTTCTCGAAATCCTCCGTGAACATGGTGCGGAAGGCGGTGACCGTGGGATGCGTGTTGCCGTTGTCCACGGAGGTCACGATGCCTGTGCTGTAGTTCTGCCGCCCCGGATGCAAAGGGCCGTTCAACTCTGTGCGGCGCATATAGAAGGTGAGGCGGTTCTCCGTGGCGGCGCCGTCGTCCAGATAGCCATAGATGGTGAAGAAGCTGCATGTGGGGCGCAGCTTCTGGACGCGGCGGCGGAGGCGTGGGGGAAGAAGGCCGTCGGGGAAGAGCGGCATGAAAGCCGCCGGATGGACGGCGAAATGGAGGCTCTCCACTTCAAAATTCTCTCCGTTGGAGAGAGTTGCGCCATTGCAGGTTCCCGCCGTTTCGTCGAAGCGCAGGCATTCCACCGTGGTGCCTGTGCGGATCTGGACGCCATGGCGCGCCAGTTCGCGCTTGAAGGCGGCGATGAAGGCGTCGCCGCCATGGGCGACTGCGGTCAGGTTGGCCTCCATGTTGTAGGCGCATCGGCAGTGGTAGGGGAAGGGGGTCGTGTCGGGGGGGCTTCCATGGCAGACGGAGAAGATGGGCAGGATGGTGCGCAGTTCAGGCGTGCGGATGTCCAGCGAGTCCAGCAGTTCGTCCACGGTCAGGGCGTCGTAGTCCGTCAGCATGGAGAAGACGTCGCCTGGTTCGAAGGCGTCCAGATTGAAGATGGGCGTATGTTCCACGACGGTCTGTTCGGCGGCGTAGTAGGCGGCGATGGCGTCCGCCTGCGCGGGGAATTGGCGGGCGAGGGCCTCGCGGGCGGTTTCAAGGCCCGCGTTGGGCAGATTGAGGCGCAGGCCGGAATCGGCCAGCAGGACGTCGGAGGCGATGGGGGCGGGTTTCACGGCGTCCGCCATGTTCAACTGCTCCAGCATCTTGCTGAGGACATGTCCGAAGCCGCCTGTGAAGTGGAGGCCCGTGTCAAAGCGGAGGCCATTGCGCGTGAAGCGGTTGAGGAAGCCGCCGATGAAAGGCTGCTTTTCCACGAGCACGACATGGCGGCCGCGCTGCGCCTGTAGGAGGGCGGCCGTCAGGCCGGAGATGCCGGATCCGATGACAAGCGAGTGCTTCATTCCCTCTGTACCTTATATAATAAGGCCGCCGTTGACGGCAAGGACCTGTCCCGTGATGTAGGCGGCGTCGGGACCGGCGAGGAAGCTGACGGCGGCGGCGACTTCGGCGGGCGTCCCGTAGCGGCGCAGCGGAATCATGGGCAGGACTTGCTCCTTCGGC
>CACZQQ010000007.1 GCA_902783355.1 uncultured bacterium | reverse complement strand
GTTCCGGGAAAGCGGGCCGGCCCCGTGAAGATCACTTCCAGGCACGTGACGCCATCGCCGGCGCCCCCCTCCAGCTGGCGCCGCGTCTCCGGATTGCGCCAGACTTCAAGGCCGACAGCGTCCAGAAGAGGCGGCTCGGCCAGGGGGCGGCCATCCGCCAGACGCCAGTCAATGCGGTATGCCGGCACCGGCAGTGCAACAGCCGCCGCCTCGCCGGACGGCGTGGCCTCTGGCGGCAGAGGACGCCCCGGAACGCGCCACCAGAGGCCGGGTGCCGTCGCGGAGACGTTCGCCGGAGGAACCGTCAGCTGTTTGGCGCCGAAAAGGAAGCGGCCAAGCGCATAGGACGGCTGGCTGTATTCGGGAAAGGCGGGGTCGCCCGGCCGGCCGACAGGCCGGTTGGCGGCGGAGAAGCCCGCCTGCGCGTCAGGGAAATACCATTGGGCGGGATTGGCCAGCCGCAACCAGCCATACAGGTCCGGCATGGCGGCCGCCGCGCCCTGCCCTCTCTGGGAGGGGGACGGCAGCGAGACGACCTCCGGCAGCGGCTTTTCCTCAAGGCCGGCGGGCTCCTCGGACTTGAAGTCCACAAAGAGGAAGGGGAGATGCAGGACGGCCAGGACGACCGCCGCCATCAGGAAGCGCCACAGCGAACGCTCCCGCCAGGAGCGCGTGCGATGGACAACCGCCGGAATGCCTATGTCGGCCGACGCAGGCCCCGCCGCCTCGGCCGCCTCGGCCGGGCGGTCAGAGTTGTTCGTCCAGGTGGGCATTTCCGTTCTTCTTCTCGGGGAGGACCGCGTCGGGCTGTTCGGAAGCCAGATAGATGTCGAGGCCCAGATTGCGGGCCATGTCGGCCAGACGGAACCAGGTCTGCAGATTGACCTCGCGGTCGGCGCAGACGACAATCATGGGCTTGACGTCCACGTCCTCCAGACGGCTCTCCTCCACGCGCTCCGAAAGGCGGACTGCCAGGTCGTCCCACGAAAGCAGCGCGCCGTTGAAGAAGAGCTCCGAATCCCGCGTGACGGTGATGACGAGCTTGTCGACCGTGGTGACGCGGACATGCTCGAGGGAGGGGAGGCGGACGGTGGTGCCCGGCAGCGAGATCTGGCTGTTGCTGATGAGCACCAGCATGAGCAGGATGAAGAAGAGGCTCAGGAGGCCGGTGCCGAAGACGAAGGCGTCGGTGAGGGAATCCCGCTGGTTGGTGCGCCAGACATACATATCCGTCGCTCACTCCTCGCTTGGGCTGGCCGCAGGCGCCGCGGGCGCCGCCGTGGAAGCCGTGCCGGGCGCGTTCGCCGGCGGCGGGTTCGTGGCCAGGAAATAGGTGATTTCGGAGGCGCCCTTGCCCATCTCGTTGAGCAGCTTCTCCTCCTTCTCGACCAGGACGGCGTGGAGGAGGCTGCAGACGAGGGAGACGACCAGGCCGGTGGCCGTGCAGATGAGGGCGCGGGAGATGTGGCCCATGAGCGGCATGACGCCCACGAACTGGCCGTTGTGCTCGTTGAGCGTGCTGAAGACCGCGATCATGGCGCACAGGGTGCCCAGCATCCCCAGGATGGGCGTGATGGAGGCGATGGCCTTCAGGACGCGCATGTTGCGCTCCAGGCGCGGCAGGAGCAGCCGCATCGTGTCCTCCACCGCGTAGCGCACGCCGCGCTCGCCTTCGCCCCAGTGCTCGATGGCCGTGCGGAAGATCTCGCCCACGGGGCCGGTTCGCACGTCGCAGTTCACGATGGCCTCCTTGACGTTGCCGTTGCGCAGCTGGGTCATGAGGCCCCGCAGCAGCTCGAAGGTGTCCACGCGGGCGCGGTGGAGGTAGACGAAGCGGTCGATGACGATGAGCAACGCGACCAGCAGCATGAAGAGAATGACGTAGACGAGGGGGCCGCCGTCATTCAGGAGCTTGATGAGGAAGTTGAACATGGCGCGGTCAGCACAAGGTTATTTGACTTTTGGGGGGGCGATCTCCTCGGCGCGCGGGATGAAGCGCTCCAGCGGAATGTGCTGGAAGTGCTCCAGGTTGTCCGCCAGATGCTTCGTCTCGTCGCTGGCGCGCAGGGAGGCGGCGACGGTGCCCAGCGCCACCTTGCGCAGTTCGTCGAAGGGCGGCAGGCCGCGGCGCAGCGTCGTGTCGCCGATGAACTTCGCGTAGTGGTCGTAGAGCTTCTTGGCGGCCAGCGTCATGCCCTCGAAGGTCTTGAAGGCGTCGCTCTCCTCGTCGTCCGCCATCGCCAGGAAGGTGTAGGCCTGGTTGAGATAGCTCTGGATGGCGGCCTGCGCCTTGCGCTGGCTGGGCGAATCCATCTGCTCGGCCAGCTTGCCCGTCACGTAGTCGTCCAGGCTCATGTCCTTCGGGAAGTGGTCGGGTGCGTTCTTCTGGCCGCGCTTGTACCAGATGTCGGCGGTCTTCTGGTAGCCGAAGAGGTAGAAGCGGACGATGGCGTCGTCCTGGAAGTTGCGGTAGGGCCCCTCCAGCGGCGTGTCGGGGAAGAGCTCCTGCGCGTTCCGGTAGGCCTCGTCGGCGGCGGGGACGACGGCGAAATTGGGGGTCATCTGGAGATTGCGCAGATCGCCCTTGAGGTAGAGGAGGCGCCCCGTGGCGGTGGCGGCGTTGAGCGCCTGGAAGATCATGCGCTCGCAGGAGAGGCGCTTGAAGCTGGCGGAGGGGGCGAACCATTTCTCACGGCCGCGCTGCGCCCAGTAGATGGCGTGCGCCTCGGGCAGCCGCCAGTCCAGGTCGCCGAAGAGGCGGTTGCAGTGCATGAGGATCTTGGGGTCGAGGCGGTATTTGTAGAGGAGCCAGCGGTGGCGCAGGCACATTTCGACCTGCGCGGCGATGCCCAGGTCGACCATCTCCTCCTTGACCTCGGGCGGAAGCGTGGCCAGTTCGCGGAAGCGCAGCTCCAGATGCGCGAAGTCCAGCTGCGCGGCCGCCAGAATCCGCTTGTAGTCGGCCGCCTTGTCGTCCAGCACGGCCAGCAGCTTGGTCTCGTTGAGGGGCGACTTGTCGATCTCCTCCCACTTGCCGTAGTCGTCGCCGAAGACGCGGACCATCTCCTTGGCGAACTCCGTCTTGTAGTAGCGGTTGGCGTCGTCCATGTCCTGCCCCATCTTGTGCTGGTAGATCCAGCCCAGCTGACGGAAGAGCTCCGGGTCGCCCGGATTGTATTCCATCGCCTCGTCGCGGATGAGCTCGATGCCGCGCTTGACCCAGCGCCAGCGGTCCTCGAAGCTGGTGAAGGTGACGGAGACGTTGTAGGCCATGTTCCAGCCGAGGAAGGCGTGGGCGCCGGTGAAGCGCGGCTGCAGCTTGACGATCCAGTCGGCCAGCTGCACCATCTCGTAGTAGTTGCCCTCGTCCTGCATGCGGGAGCTCCGCAGCCAGAGGTAGTCGGCCAGGAGGCCGCGGAAGCCGCCCAGCGCGACGGAGGAGAAGGCGACCATGGGCGGCGCGTTCTCCAGCGGCGTGCTGTCGGTCAGGTGGTGCGTGGCGCGGATGCCGTTCATGCGGCTCTGGAAGAAGGAGAGCGAGCACAGCAGGCCCACCATCACCAGCAGGATCACGATGATTTTGGAGGTATTGCTTTTCATGTCCGAAGTCGCCTCGTCGGAGAGTCAGTCGTTACAGTTTGCGGACCACGAGGCCCAGTTCCCTGCGGTGCAGGACATAGATGCCGACCAGCGCCATCAGGCCCGTGCGCAGGAAAAGAACCTTGACCAGAGTGTCGACGATGGTGCCGCGCTCCACGAGGCGGCCGGCGGCGAGGTCGCCCGTGCAGTCCAGGTCGTCCACGGTCACCACCATCACCTGCACCGTCTGGGCCAGGTAGTGGTCCCACCGCTGGATGGTGCTCTTGTACTTGTAGGTGCCGTCATCGTTCTTGAGAGGCGCGTCCACGGCGGCGGGCACCAGCAGGCCGATGACCAGATAGGCGAGGGCCAGGAAGACGGCGACCGGCGTGGAGAAGACCGCGCCGACGGTGCAGCCCAGGGCCGTCAGGAAGGCCAGCTGGAAGATGGCCATCAGCATCGTGCGCATGAAGTTGTTGAAGAATCCGGCGACCTTGCACAGCAGGACGGGCCGGTCCGCGAACTGGATGACGCCCGTGTAGGTGCGCACCAGCTTGTCGTAGGCGTCCTTCGCCTCCTGCGTGTCGGGGATGGTCGAGGGGTCGGGCACGCTGTTGGGGTTGACCAGCGTCAACTCCACGTCTCCGCTCTCCTTTTCGACAATCATGGCGGCGGGAACCGGCATCTCGGACTCCTTCAGGGCGCCGTCCAGGGAGACCTGGTCCCCCTGCGTCTTGAAGCGGGAGAGCGCAATCGTGTTCAGCTCCTGCCAGGTGCCGCCCGGATGCACGAAGAAATTGCCCTGTCCCTGCGAGTACCACACGAAGGGGCGCTGGAGGCTCTCGACCTTCTTGCCGTCGAGCCCCTGGTAGACGCCGAAGCCCCAGTCCACCGGCAGCATGCGCTGGTCGGTGTTGCGGACGCCGTCGGTATAGATGCGGAAGCGCAGATAGAGGGGCACCTCGTTGTCCAGGACGGTCACGTTGTGGAATTTCCACGTGACGCTTTCCCCTGGCTTGAGGACGATGTTGCTGGCGAGGCGCTGGGTGACTTCGCCGCGGAGCGCCTTCAGGGTGGCGATCTTGTCCTGGTTGGGGTTGATGCGGCCGTCCTGCACGCGGCGGTCGTACTCCGCGAGGAGTTCGCCGTCCCAGTCGGGGTTCTCCGGATGGAAGGTGCGGCGCGCGGTGAGGATCTCCTGGTCGAGCTTGGCGAGGTCGGCGTCCGTGAAGAGGCCCTGGCGGCGGGCGGCGGGCAGCCTGTAGAACATCAGCAGCGCATAGATGACCAGCATGGAGACCGCCAGGATGACGGCGTGCATGACGAAGACGCCGCACCATTTGCCCAGCCAGTAGAGCCACCGCGGGCACGGCTTGGTCGTCAGCAGGTGGATGTTGTAGTTCTCTATTTCGGAGGAGATGAGGGAGCAGCCCAGCCACAGCGCCGAGGCGGAGATGAGCGCGATGACCACGTTCAGCGAGTAGGTCAGCGAGACCTGGACCAGGCCCGCCGCCGTGTTGTCGCCCTTGATGGTCAGCGGCAAGCCAATGACGTAGAGCAGGATGAGCACGCCCAGGACGATGAAGACCTTGGACCGCATGGCCGAGCGGATGGTCTGCTTGAAGATGGCTTGGAAAGCTTTCACGGTGTCTGTTTCCGAATGGTGGGTAGAGGTCGAAAAGGTTCTATTTGGCGCGCTGCTGCATGCCGGCGGCGATGGCGCCCGCGGCCGCGCCCATGCCGCTGGCCCGCAGGATCTCGAGGCCGAAGTCCAGGGCGGCGGCGGGGCCGCAGGCCGTCAGGACGCGCCCGTCCCGCTGGATGTACCGCCCCGTGTACTTCCCGTCGCGGATGTTCGCCTCCACGCCGGGGTAGCAGGTGTATTCGACGCCGGCAAGCAGGCCCGCCGCATCCAGCGCGAGGGGCGCCGCGCAAATGGCGCAGACGAGGCCGCCGGCCTCGTGGACGCGCCGAACGTAGTCAAGGACGGCTTCGGAGGCGGCCAGCGTGGTCGAGCCGGGCATGCCGCCGGGCAGGTAGACCAGGGCGCATTCGGCGGGCGACGGCAGCGCCTCCGGCAGGCATTCGGCGGCCACGCGGAGGCCATGGCTGCCCGTCACCGTCAGCGAGCCGTCCGGCGTGACGGCGCACAGGAGGGTCTCCACGCCCGCCCGACGAAAGACGTCGATGGGCGCGACGGCCTCGAGTTCCTCGAAGCCGTTGGCCAGAAAAAAGAGTGCCTTGCCAATCATGCCGCACATGCTCCCATGGGGTATATTAAGCGCCGTTCCCGCCCGCCGGGAGGGCCCGTCGCCCGAAAAAACGTCCAAAACACAAAAATTCTTCTAAATATAGCACGTGAGCGCGGTTTTATGAGCAAGTACACCTCATCCCGTTACATCAGCACCCGCGGCGGCATCGCCCCCGTGGGCTTTCTCGACGCCATCATGATGGGCCTTGGCGACGACGGCGGCCTCCTCGTCCCGCAGGCGCTTCCGCGCGTCAACGAGGCGCGTCTGGAGGCGTGGCGCGCCTTGAGCTACCCCGACCTCGCCTGCGAGGTCATGGCCCCCTTCGTCGGCGACGCCATGTCGGCCGACGAGCTCAAGGCGCTCGTGCGCGCCAGCTACGCGACCTTCGACACGCCTGAGGTCGTCCCCGTGCGCCCCATGGGGTCAAGCGGCCTCTTCGTGGCGGAGCTCTACCACGGCCCCACGCTGGCCTTCAAGGACGTGGCGCTCCAGTTCCTCGGCAACCTCTTCGAGTTCGTGCTCGCGCGCCGCGGCGGCACCCTCAACATTCTGGGCGCCACCTCCGGCGACACGGGCTCCGCCGCCATCCACGGCGTCCGCGGCAAGAAGGGCATCGAAATCTTCATCATGTATCCCGAGGGCCGCGTGTCCCCCCTGCAGGAGCGCCAGATGGCCACCGTGCCGGACGCCAATGTGCACTGCATCGCCATCAACGGCACCTTCGACGACGGGCAGCGCGTCCTCAAGGAAGTCTTCAACGACCTGCCCTTCAAGCAGAAAATGCATCTCGGCGCGGTCAATTCGGTGAACTGGGCGCGCATCCTCGCGCAGGTCGTCTACTACTTCTGGGGCGCCTTCCGCGTGCAGGACGCCCTGGGCACGCGCACGCCCGTCCAGGTGACCGTCCCCACGGGCAACTTCGGCGACATCTTCGCGGGCTTCGTCGCGCAGCAGATGGGCGCGCCCATCCCGCGCCTGCTGTTGGCGACCAACGAGAACGATATCCTCTCGCGCTTCTTCAACACGGGCCGCTACGAGCGCGGCGCGGTCCATCCGACCCTCTCGCCGTCAATGGACATCCAGGTGGCCAGCAACTTCGAGCGCTACCTCTACTACCGCCTGGAGGAGGACGCCGCGCAGGTCAAGGCCCTCATGGGCGCCTTCGCACAGGGGACGCCCATCGTCCTCCAGGGGCGCGACGGACGCTTCGCCGCAGGGCGCGGCGACACCGCCATGACGCTGGAGGCCATCAAGCGCTACCACGAGAAGCACGGCGTCCTGCTCGACCCGCATGGCGCGGTCGGCGTCGCGGTCGCGGAGGCGAATCCGCTGGAAGGCGCGGTCACGCTCTGCCTTGAGACCGCCCATCCGGGCAAGTTCTCCGCCGCCATCGCGCAGGCCCTCGGCGACGACACCGCCGCCCGCCATCCCGCCCTGGAGGCCCTGTGGAGCCTGCCGCTGCGCAAGACCCTCCTCGACCCGAAGCGCGACGCCATCGAAGGCTTCATGACCGCCCAGCTGGCCCTTTAGTACATATATAATATATGCACGGCAACCTCTTCGAACATGCGCGGGAGGAGCGGCTCCGCAAGGAGGGGCCGCTGGCGGCGCGTATGCGCCCGCGCACGCTCGAGGAGTATGTGGGCCAGGGGCACATCCTGGCCCCCGGACGGCTATTGCGGCGCGCCATCCAGGCCGACCAGCTCAGCTCCCTCATCTTCTACGGGCCGCCGGGCACGGGCAAGACCACGCTGGCCAGCGTCATCGCAAACACCACCAAATCCGCCTTCGTCACGCTGAACGCCGTCATGACCGGCATCGCCGAACTGAAGGCGGTCACGCAGGAGGCAAAACGGCGCCTCGGCGAATACGGCCAGCGCACCATCCTCTTCGTGGACGAAGTGCACCGCTGGAACAAGGCGCAGCAGGACGCGCTTCTGCCGTGGGTCGAAAACGGCACCATCATCCTCATCGGCGCCACCACCGAGAACCCCTATTTCACCGTCAACCGCGCCCTCGTCTCCCGCAGCCGCATCTTCCAGCTCAAGCCCCTGACCACGGAAGACATCAAGGCAATCGTCCGCCAGGCCCTCGACGACCCCGCGCGCGGCTACGGCGGCCGCGACATCGACCTGCTGCCGGAGGCCATGGACCACTTCGCCAACGTCGCCAACGGAGACGCGCGCGCCGCCCTCAACGCCCTCCAGCTGGCCGTCGAGACGACGCAGCCCGACGGCGACGGCCGCATCCGCATCACGCTGCAGGTCGCGGAGGAGTCCATCCAGCACCGCGCCGTCCTCTACGACCGCGAGGGCGACTATCATTTCGACACCATCTCCGCCTTCATCAAGTCCATGCGCGGCTCCGACCCCGACGCGGTCTTCTACTGGCTGGCCAAGATGGTCTATGCGGGCGAGGACCCGCGCTTCATCTTCCGCCGCATGACCATCTTCGCCTCGGAGGACATCGGCATGGCCGACCCCAACGCCGTCCAGTTCGTCACGGCCTGCGCGGAGGCCTTCGACCGCGTCGGCCTCCCCGAGGGCCACTATCCGCTGGCGCACGCCGCCCTCTACTGCGCGACCGCCCCCAAGTCCAATTCGGTCATGGGCTTCTTCGACGCGCTGAAGCTTGTGGAGCACGAGCGGGAGGGCGAGGTCCCCAACCATCTGCGGGACGCGTCGCGGGACAAGGAGGGCTTCGGCCACGGCGTCGGCTACAAGTATCCGCACGAATACCGTAACCACTGGGTGGCGCAGCAGTATCTGCCCTCCTCCCTCCAGGGCCGCATCTTCTATCAGCCGGGCGCGCTCGGCTACGAGGCGAAGCTGGCCGACGGCATCCGCGAGCGCCGCGAACTCCAGCTGGCCGCCCTCCGCGAGAACGAGGCCGCCCTCCGCCTTGAAAGCCCGCCCGAAATCCTCACCTTCTCGCCGCAGGACGCCGCCACGGAGCAGTGGCTCGCGCGCGCCGTCGACTCCCTCGCGGGCTCCCTCGGCCTCCTGCGAAACGCCCTCTTCGCCGCAAGACCCCTTCAGCGGCATGAACTCGTATTGGACCTGAGCGCGGGCACGGGCCTGCTGACATGGGAGGCCGTGCGACGCGTCCCCGAAGGCGGCGTGTGGGCGCTCGCCCCTGACGCGCACGCCGCCCAGCTCCTGCGGGAGCAGGCCAGCCAGCTGCCCGACCTGCGGCAGCCGCGACTTCTTGTCGGAAAAGCCGCCGAACTGGCAGGCCTGCTCGCCGACGCAGGCGACGGCGACGTCCGCTTCGACTTCACCGCAGGGCGCAACGTGCTCAACGCCGCAGGGACCGCCGAGGCGCGCCGCGCCCTCCTGAAGAGCCTCAAGGAGCGCCTTGCCGACGGCGGCACGCTCGCCCTCGCGGAGGCCGTCCCCCGCTACGGACAGCGCCTCAGCCGTCTTTGCCCCGAGGGAAGCCTGTCTTCGCAACTCATTGCAGCAGAGGATGTTATGTATAACGACACGGCGGATCCGCTTCTGGCGTGGGACGAGGCCACGCTTCAGGAAGAGGCACGGCAGGCAGGCTTCGCCGACGCCAAAGTGGAGCTGCTGGAGATGCGGCGGCGCGTCCTCCTGCCGGAGCGCACGCTGAACCGCTGGATGGATATGAATGACGGCGGCAGCTACGCCGGCCGCCTGCTGAAGCACGGCGCAACGGCGGAGATGGTGGAGGCGCTGCGCCGCGCCCTCCTGCCGCTCGTCGGCCACGAGGTGCCCTTCGAAAGCCGCACCGCCATTCTGACCGCAGAATAATGCGGGAGGGCCGTGCTCCCGCGCGGCCGGATGCATTCCCGCGCCGACGCTTTTCGTCGGAAGGGGCTTTTGCCGGGGAGGCCGGTTGCAGAAGGCGAAGGCGTGGGACAAATGGGACCTATGAGACCTGTGGGACTTGTGGGACAGAAGGCCCCGTCCCATTTGTCTCATCTGTCCCACATGTCCCACTCCCGTGGTCTTCAGCGACAGGCCCCGCCCCCAAAGCCACGCATAGGCATGCATTCCCGTGCTATAGTAATTGCAATAGCCTGCCAGCTTCCCAATTTCACACAACGGAGTAATTCCATGAACAACCCGCTTGCAATCGGCCTCGACTTCGGTTCCGACAGCGTGAGGGCCATTCTGGTCGACGCCGCCAACGGCGAAATCCTCGCCTCGCGCGTGCAAACCTATCCGCGCTGGAGCGAAGGGAGATTCTGCGATGCCGCCAGCAACCGCTTCCGGCAGCATCCGCTCGACTATCTAGAAAGCATGGAGACGGTCGTCAGGGGCGTCATGGAAGGCGTCGATGGCGCGCGCGTCGTCGGCCTCGGCGTCGACACCACGGGTTCCACGCCCTGCCCCGTCAACCGCGACGGGACTCCCCTCGCGCTTTTGCCCGAGTTCGCCGACGACCCCGACGCGATGTTCATCCTCTGGAAGGACCACACCGCCATCGCGGAGGCCGATGAAATCAACGCGCACGCCAAGTCCCACGGCGGCACCGACTACACGATGTTCGAGGGCGGCATCTACTCCAGCGAATGGTTCTTCGCCAAAATCCTGCACACGCTCCGCCGCAGCGCCGCCGTCCGCGACGCCGCCTTCAGCTGGGTGGAGCACTGCGACTGGATCCCCGCCGTCCTCACGGGCGGCACAAATCCCCTCGCCATGGCGCGAAGCCGTTGCGCCGCAGGCCACAAGGCCATGTGGCACGCCAGCTGGGGCGGCCTGCCGCCCGATGAGTTCCTCGCGGGCGTCGATCCGCTCCTCGCGGGCCTGCGCGCACGCCTCTTCCAAGAGACCGCGACAAGCGACAAGGCCGTCGGCACCCTGACAGCAGAGTGGGCGGCGCGTTTCGGCCTCACCACCGATGTCAAGGTCGCCGCAGGCGCCTTCGACTGCCATTTCGGGGCCGTCGGCGCGCAAATCCATGCCTACGACCTTGTAAAAGTCTGCGGCACAAGCACTTGCGACATCATCGTCGCCCCAGATATAACTAATTGCATTCCAGGGATTTGTGGCCAGGTGGATGGTTCCGTCATTCCGGGCATGGTCGGCCTGGAGGCGGGGCAGTCCGCCTTCGGCGACGTGTACGCGTGGTTCCAGCGGCTCCTCTCCTACGCGGGCGACGTCAGCCTCGCCGCCCTTGAGAAGGATGCCGCCGCGCTGCCCGCTGGAGGCGCCAACGTGCTGGCGCTGGACTGGTTCAACGGCCGCCGCACGCCCTTCGCCAACCCGAAGCTGGCGGGCGCCGTCTGCGGCCTCGGCCTGGGCACCACCGCGCCCATGCTCTACCGCGCCCTCGTCGAGAGCACCGTCTTCGGCGCACGGGCCATCGTCGACCACTTCAAGGCGCAGGCAATCCCCCTGCGGAACGTCATCATGACAGGCGGCATCAGCCGCAAGTCGCCCTTCATCATGCAGATGTGCGCCGACGTCTTCCGCCTGCCCGTCAAGGTCGCGGCCTGCGAGCAGACCTGCGCCCTCGGCGGCGCGATGTTCGGCGCCGTCGCCGCCGGCCTCTATCCGCGCGTCGAGGCGGCCATGGAGAAGATGGGGGCCGGCTTCGACGCGGAATACGTCCCGAGCCAGGAGCGCGCATCAACCTACGAGGCGCTCTATCAGCGCTATCTGGCCTTCGGCCAGCTGATGGAAAAGGGAGGCCTCTGACGATGAACTTCGCTTCCCTCCGCGAAGAGTGCTTCGAGGCCAACATGGAGCTGCCGAAGCTCGGCCTCGTCCTCTACACCTTCGGCAACGTCAGCTGCCTCGACCGCGCGGCCGGCGTCTTCGCCATCAAGCCCTCCGGCGTCCCCTACGAAACCCTTGCGCCGCAGGATATTGTCATCGTCGATTTGGACGGGAAAGTCGTCGACGGGGCCCTGCGCCCCTCAAGCGACTGCAACACGCATCTGGAACTCTACAAGGCGTTCCCCGCCGTCGGCGGCATCGTCCACACGCACTCCACCTTCGCCGTTGCGTGGGCGCAGGCCGCGCGCGCCGTCCCCCTCTACGGCACTACACACGCCGACCATCTCGCCGCCGACATCCCCTGCACGGACTTCATGCCCGACGAGCGCATCCGGAACGACTACGAGACCGAGACCGGCCTGCAAATCACGGAGTGCTTCCGCAAGAACAAGTTGGACCCCGCCGAGATTCCCATGGTGCTTGTCGCGGGGCACGGGCCGTTCGCATGGGGCGCCACCGCCGCCAAGGCGGTCTTCAACGCGCGCGTCATGGAGGAGCTCTGCAAGATGGCCTACCTGACGGAAGCCGTCAACCCCAACGCGCAGCGCCTCAAGGCCTCCCTCATCCAGAAGCACTACAGCCGGAAGCACGGCAAGGACGCCTACTACGGCCAGAAGTGAAGGAAAAGGCGCCTTGTCATGGTCTTCTCTTCGGGAGAACCGCCTTGTCGGAGGTCTCCGTCATGGGGGCTCCTGCGGCTTGCCTTCCCAAATGGCGCGCTTAATATATTCCTTGATTCTATCTATCTGCATTGCAGTTGGATTAGGCTGCCGGCCGAAGATCTCCGGATGGTGGGCCATGGCATCGGCGGCGACGATATCGGCAATGGCGTCGAACTCCTTCTCTATGAATGGGATGTCGAAATTGCCGAGCCAGTAGGGGATTTCGGCATAGCGCTTGAAGCAGTCGATGTAGCAGTAGTAGGGCAGCTGGCCAGGGGCGACGTCCACGGCGTTGGCGATGCGTTCGCGGATGAAGGTGCGGCAGCGGCGCAGCGCGTTGACGTCCCGCAGGGTGTAGAAGAGGATTTCGGGGGTGTAGCGTGCCTTGTGCGGATATTTGGCGACATGGTCGGTGACGGAATCGAATCCGTTCAGGGAGAAGCGGTCGCCCTCCTCCGTGCGGAAGAGCTGCCGGCGGACGTCGGCATAGGCGAGGCCGTGCGCCTCGTCGCGTCCGTAGAGGGCGACGAGGACGGGGAAGGCGGCCAGCCGCGAGGTGTCCGCGAAGCGCTGGCTTGAGAAGACGAGGTGCTCCAGGAGGCGGTAGTGGGAGAAGAAGCGCGCCGCCGCCTTGAAGTTGCTCTCCTTGACGAGATAGGAGAGCGGATGCAGGACGGCCACGAAGTCGGCCCTGAGCTTGTCGTAGGCCAGCAGCGACGAGAGGCCGAGGTCGCGCGTCCACAGGTCGTCGTCCATGGGCATGCCGGCGGTCTTGAGGCCCTGGTTGATTTGCGAGGTGGTGTCGTTGTAGGGCGGATTGCCGACGATGGCCAGGCGCTCGTCGGGCCTGAAGCCGAAGGAGGCGCGCGCGACGTGCAGGAGGGCGTTCTGCGTGCGCCATTCGGCCTGCGGGAAGAGGGCGCGGCCCGTCTTCACGGCTTCCAGGTCGATGTCGTTGGCGACATAGCGGCAGGCCTGAAGTCCTTTGACATCATGCAGTTCGAGGAAGGCGCCATAGCCGCAGGAAAGGTCGGCGACGGTCCAGCCGTCTCCGACGCCGTGGGCGAGAAGCCATTGCGCGACAAGCGCCACGTATTTGGCGGGCGTGTAGAAGCTGCCTTGGTTCACGCGGCCTGCCACCGTCAGATGGCTCTGGCGGTTGGCGGAGTCCGCCGCCTTTCGCGCGCGCCTGGTCCTTGCCGCTTCGGAGGCCATGCGTGATTACTCCTTGCGGAGAAAGGCCTTGAGTGGAGACGAGCGCCCCGGGGCGGCCGCCTTGCGGATATTCTGGTGGATGATATGGTCGGCGTCCGCGTCGGGCAGCGTGTTTTCGGCGAGGCCGCTGCGCTGCGCCTCGTGGATGTCGGCGAGGGCGGCCTTGAGGCCCGCCAGCAGCTGCGGCGTGCAGAACTC
>CACZQQ010000006.1 GCA_902783355.1 uncultured bacterium | reverse complement strand
GGCTACTACGAACACATCTTCAAGCGCGTCGGCGTGCCGCAGGAACTCTTCGACGCCATCATGGGCGGGACGGCGGCCTCCTGGCTGGGCGTCTCGCTTGATGACTAAAACGCGATTGGCGGGTTACATTATCACAGTTTACGCATGGCCGGGGCTTGTCTCCGGCCTTTTCACCAAGAATCCCAAGCACGAGGTGCCATCATGAACATTGACTGGTCGAAACTCTCCTTCTCCTACACGCCCGTTTCCTACCATATTGAATACCATTGGAAGGATGGCAAGTGGGATGCCGGCGAACTGAAGGACAAGCCGTACATCACCATGTCAATCGCGGCCGAATGCCTGCACTACGGGCAGGAGGCCTTCGAGGGCCTCAAGGCCTATCGCGGCTCGGACGGCAAGGTGCGCGTCTTCCGCATGGAGATGAACGCCCGCCGCCTGATCAATTCGGCCGTGCGCACCTGCATGGCCCCTGTCCCTGAGGAGCTCTTCTGCGAGGCGGTGGAGCGTGTGGTCAAGGCGAACATCGACTGGGTTCCCCCCTACGGCACCGGCGCCACCCTCTACATCCGGCCGCTGCTGATCGGCAACGGGCCGCAGATTGGCGTGGCTCCCGCCGCGGAATACACCTTCATCATCCTTGTGACGCCGGTGGGCGCCTACTACAAGGGCGGTCTGCAGGCAGTCCGCGCCTGCATCGTGGACGACTACGACCGCGCGGCCCCGCGCGGCACGGGCTTCGTCAAGCTGGCGGGCAACTACGCGGCCAGCCTGCTGCCCCACAAGATGGCGCATGACGCAGGCTATGCGGTTGACCTCTATCTGGATGCCGCCCAGCACAAGTACATCGAGGAGTTCGGATCCTCCAACTTCATCGGCATCACGCGGGACGGGCGCTATGTGACTCCTGATTCGGCGTCTGTGCTGCCCAGCATCACCAACAACGGGCTGCAGCAGGTGGCGCGCGACCTGGGCATTCCCGTCGAGGTCCGCCCCATTGACTTCGAGAAGGAGATCGGCGACTTTGCCGAGGTTGCGGCCTGCGGCACGGCCGTGGTCATCACGCCGGTCAGCGAGATCGTGCGCCTGAAGACGGGCGAGCACTTCAAGATCAGCGACAGCGAGACCGCCGGCCCCATCTGCCAGAAGCTCTACAATGCCTATACGGACATCCAGTGGGGCAAGGCGCCGGACACCCATGGCTGGCTGAAGGTCATCGCGTAAGTGACGCCGCGTTTCCACCAAGTCATCGGCGGCATTCGTCACTATGCCTGGGGGCAGTGCGCCTCCGCCGGGCGGACGCCCTACATTCCCGCCTGGCTGGGCGTGCCCGCCGGCGATGAGCCATGGGCGGAACTGTGGCTGGGCGCCCATCCCAGCCTGCCCGCCGCCATCCAGGGGGAGGGGGTGCCGCTCGACCGCCTCATTGCGGCGCAGCCCGCCTACTGGTGCGGTGCGCGCGGCGAACTGCCATTCCTCCTGAAGCTGCTGGCCTGCGACAGGCCGCTCTCCATCCAGAGCCATCCCGACCGCGAGACGGCCGTCCGTCTCCACGCACAGAATCCCGCCGCCTATCCCGACCCCAACGACAAGACGGAGATTCTCATCGCGCTTGAGCCCTTTGAGGCGATGGCGGGCTTCCGGAACACGGTGATGGCGCGGGAGGATTTGGGGCGCGTGAAGGCGCTGGCGCCATGGCTGGAGACGGCTGCTGCGGCCGATGGAATGCGGGGGCTTGTGACGGCGCTCTTTGCGATGCCGGCGGAGACGGCGGCGGCATTGGTGGAGGCGGGCGCGGCGGAGGTGGCCGCAAAGCCGCAGGAGGCGCGCCGCCCCTCGGAATCGCTCTTCCTGCGTCTTGAGGCGGCCTGTCCGCGCGACCGCGGGGCGCTCTTTGCCTTCCTGCTGAACTTTTTGCGTCTGGAGGCGGGGGAGGCGTGCTTTCTGCCGCCCAATACGCCGCACGCCTACCTGCGGGGCGTGGGGCTTGAATGCATGACCAATTCGGACAACGTGATCCGCGCGGGGCTTACGCCCAAGCTGATTGACGTGCCGAACATGCTGGCCACCTTGGATTTCAAGCGCAGCGGCGTGGCGTTGATGAAGCCGCCTGCCGCGCCTGTTCGCACCTTCGCGCCGAAGGGGGCCTCCTTCCAGGTGACCCTGCTGGAGGACGCCGGCGTGGATTTGGCCGCGCTGCCGCCGGAACTTGCCTTCTGCGTGGTTCTGGATGGGCGCGTGCGCCTGAAGGACGCCGCAGGCGTGGCGCTTGAGGGCGGCCGCGGCACGGCGTGGGTGCGCCCCGCCGCCCTTGCGGCCGGCTTGATCGAGCCGCTGGAGCCCGGCACGCGCCTGGCCCTGGCGACTGTGCAATAGTTGTAGAACCTTTTTTTCTGGGAACGACCATGGCTGACGAGAAGGAACTGGATTTCGCGACGCTCTTCGAGAACAGCGTCAATGTCAACATGAACATCCACAATGGCGACAAGGTCAAGGGGACCGTCATCGCCATTGACAAGAGCAATGTCTTCATCAACCTGGGCGGACGGCAGGATGGAGTCATGGACGTCAAGGACTTCCAGGACGAGGAGGGCAGCCTGACCATCCAGGTGGGGGACGAGGTGGAGGCCTTCGTGGCCGGCAGCGACAGCGACGGCATCCGTCTGCGCCGCAGCATCGGCGCGCGTGCCCAGGCCCAGGTCGACACCGCCATCGCGGAGGCCTTCCAGAGCAAGATTCCCATCGAGGGCAAGGTCACCGGCGAACGCAAGGGCGGTTATACCGTCCAGATTTCCAAGCAGGAGGGCTTCTGCCCCATCTCGCAGATTGACGCGCGCGGCGTCAAGGGCGAGGCCGCCGACTACATCGGCAACAGCTACAATTTCATCGTGACCGAATACAGCGAGGACGGCCGCAACCTGGTCGTCTCGCGCCGCCGCGTCCTGGAGGAGGAGGCCGCCTCGAAGCGCCAGAAGCTGCTGGCGACCCTGGAGGAGGGCGTCATCCTGGACGGCGTGGTCACCAACGTGATGCCCTACGGCGCCTTTGTTGATTTGGGCGGCGTGGAGGGCATGATCCATGTCAGCGAGCTGAGCTGGGACCGCAACACGAAGCCGGAGGAGGTCGTCAAGAGCGGCGACTGCGTCACGGTGAAGGTGCTTTCGGTGGAGCATGGCGAGGGCAAGCAGCGCGACCGCATCGCGCTCTCGTTGAAGAAGGCGGCTCTGGGGCCGTGGGAGAAGCTGGCGCAGGAGGGCACCTTCCAGGTGGGCGTCAAGTATCCCGGCAAGGTGACGCGCCTGGCGGAGTTCGGCGCCTTCATCCAGCTGGCTCCCGGCCTGGAAGGGCTGGCGCACATTTCGCAGTTGGGGGCGCAGAAGCGCGTCAACCATCCCGCCGATGTCCTGAAGGTGGGGCAGGCGGTCGAGGTCACCGTCCTGAACATCGACTTCGAGGCGCGTCGCATCTCCCTGTGCATTGGCGAACCGAAGGTCAAGCCGCAGGCCGCCCCGTCCTCCGCCGCGCCGGTGCCGCCGCCGCCCGAGGACAACGACTTCCATGACAGCGGCGACGCATCCTTTGGCGGCCTGGGCGACCTCTTCGGCAATATCAAGCTGTAGGAAACGCGGAATCTCCCCCTGATGGCACGGCAATTGCTATGTTCAGGAGACTTTTCAATGCCATCAGGGCAAGGAGGGGGAAGAAAATGAATTCAGATGAGGAAAAGGACTTGAAGTGCGACAATGTGTCGCAGTCGGCGGACGAAGAGACGCAGGGTGCGACAGGCGAGGCGGCGGAGGACGTGGCCGCTGCCGCGGACCCTGCCGCGGAGCCGTCGGTGGATGGGCAGTCGGCCGCGCCGGCTTCCGCCGAGCCCACGCCTGAGGAGAAGCTGGCGGAGATGCAGGACAAGTACCTGCGCACGCTGGCCGAATACGACAACTACCGCAAGCGCATGGCCCGCGAGCTGCAGAGCGCTCGGGAGTACACGAAGCGTTCGACGCTGGCCGAGCTGGTGGGCGCCTACGACCTTCTGCGGATGGCAGTGGAATCCAGCGCCAGCGCGAAGGACATGAAGGCCTTGCAGGACGGCATCAAGATGACCTTCGGCGAGTTCCAGCGCACGCTGAAGCAGCTGGGCGTCGAACCCATTGATGCGCGCGGCCAGAAATTCGACCCCGCCATCCACGAGGCGATTCAGAGCATGCCCAGCGACACGGTGCCCGAGGGCGTCGTGCTCCAGCAGTGGAAGACAGGCTTCACGCTGGACGGGAAGCTGTTGCGTGCGGCGGTGGTATTGGTTTCATCGGGACCGGCGAAGCCGGAGGCCCCTGCGGAAGTTCAGGAGGCCGAGGCGCCGGCGGCGGAGCAGGGCGGCGGCGAGGAGAAGCCGCAGGAGGGATAGGACGCCATGGCTGACAGCGAGGATTTCTATTCAGTGTTGGGAGTCGGCCGCCAGGCGACGGCAGACGAGCTCAAGCGCGCCTACCGCAAGCTGGCCATCAAGTACCACCCCGACCACAACCCGGGGGACAAGGAGGCCGAGGAGAAGTTCAAGCAGGTCAACAACGCCTACCAGACGCTGAGCGACCCGGAGAAGCGCGCCCGCTACGACGCGATGGGGCATGAGGCCTACATGCGCGGCGGCGCGGGCGGCGGCCCCACCATGGATTCCGCCTTCGACATCTTCAGCCAGTTCTTCGGCGGCGGCGCTGGCGGCGGCGGCTTCAGCTTCGACTTCGGCGACCTCTTCGGCGGCGGCGGGCACCGCGGCCACAACGGCGCGGAGCGGGGCGAGGACATCGGCTATCAGATGACCATCGATTTCGAGGACGCCATCTTCGGCGCCAAGAAGACCATCCGCGTGCCGCATACGGAGACATGCACGCACTGCCACGGCGAGGGGGCCGAGCCGGGCTCCTCCAAGCGGCCGTGCCCCACCTGCCACGGCTCCGGCATGACGACCGCCGGCATGGGCGGCTTCATGCTCCGCCAGACCTGCCGCCGCTGCGGCGGCTCGGGCACCATCATCGACAAGCCTTGCCGCGAGTGCAACGGCAACGGCGTCGTCCGCAAGAACAACGAAGTTGAGGTCTCGATTCCCGCCGGCATCGACAACGACATGCGTCTGCGCGTGGCGGGCCGCGGCAACGCGGGCGTGCACGGCGGCGCCCCAGGCGACCTCTTCATCAGCGTGCGCGTCAGGCCCCATGAGTTCTTCGTGCGCGACGGCAACGACATCCACTGCGACGTCCCCGTCAGGATGTCGACGGCCATCCTCGGCGGGACGGTTTCCGTGCCGACGGTGACGGGGCAGTGCGACCTGACGATTCCCGCAGGCATCCAGAGCGGCACCCGCCTCTGCATGAAGGGCAAGGGCATCACCACGGTCGGCTCCCGAGGGCGCGGCAACCAGTATGTGCGCGTCATCGTGGAGACGCCGCAGAACCTGACCTCCGCGCAGCTGGCCAAGCTGCGCGAATTTGAGGCGTTGGATGGCCGGAGCGACCAGTATCCCAAGGTCGCCGCCTTCGAGAAGAAGAATAAGAAATAGGCCGCCGTCGCGGCAATGGAAACCCCGGACTGGTCTTTGACCGGTTC
>CACZQQ010000005.1 GCA_902783355.1 uncultured bacterium | reverse complement strand
CGCCGCTGCGGCGTCAACCGCAACGCGGGCCAGACGGGCTTCTGCGGCGAGGGGAGCCAGCTGCGCATTGCCGCCATCGAACCGCATTTCGGCGAGGAGCCGCCTCTGGTCGGCCGGAACGGCTCGGGCACCATCTTCTTCGGCGGCTGCTCCTGCGGCTGCTTCTTCTGCCAGAACTACCAGATCTCCCGCGAGCATCTGGGCGACCTGATGTCCGTCGACGAGGCGGCCGCGCGCATCCTCCAGATGGCTTCCCGCGGCGTCCGCAACCTCAATCTCGTGACGCCCGACCACTTCTGGCCCGCCGTGCGCGACATCATCCGGCAGGTCAAGGCCGCCGGATGCGACCTGCCGTGGCTCTGGAACAGCTCCGGCTACGCCCGCAAGGAACTCCTTGAAGAGCAGTTGGACTACATCGACATCTTCATGCCCGACTTCAAGTTCGCCGAGCCGGATCTGGCGCGAAAATGCATGGGACGGGAGGACTATCCGCAGGTCGCACGCGAGGGGCTCCGCCTCCTCGTCGACCGTCTCGGCTTCCTGCGCCCCTTTGACGCCACAGGCGAAATGGCCGCCACCCACGGCGTGCTCGTGCGCCATCTCGTCCTGCCAGGATGCGTCAACAACTCGTTGAAGACGTTGGATATGCTTCATGCGGACTTCGGTCCGAACGTGCCAATTTCCGTCATGCGGCAGTTCCGCCCCATGCCCGCCTGCCGTGAACGCGCCTTCCTTGACAGGATAGTCACCGACGACGAGTACGACCGCGTCCTGTCGCATGTGAAAGAACTGGGCTTCACGCGCGTCTTCATCCAGCCCGATTCGGGCGACGAGAACTTTGTGCCCGACTTCCGCCATCGCCAGGAGCCCTTCCGCGGCAACGCAGAAAGGAATGGAATGTTGTAACTTGTTGATTTTCAATAAGTTAAATAATAAAGAGGAACAAAGAAGCCAATGAAAGCCGCAATCCTGATGGGCAGCGATTCCGACCTGCCGAAACTCCAGCCCTGCATCGACACCTTGAAGAAGCTCTCCGTGGAGACGACCGTCCGCGTCATGTCGGCGCACCGCACGCCTGAAATCGTGGCGCAGTTCGCCGAGACCGCCGCCGAGAACGGCTACGGCGTCCTCATCGCGGCGGCCGGCGGCGCCGCCCATCTGGCGGGCGCGGTGGCGGCGCACACGCTGCTGCCCGTCATCGGCATTCCCGTGGAAGGCGGCTCCTTCAACGGGCTGGACGCCCTCCTCTCCACCGTCCAGATGCCCGGCGGCATTCCGGTGGCGACGGTCGGCGTCGGCAAGGGCGGCGCCGTGAACGCGGCCCTTCTGGCGGCGGAAATCCTCTCCGCCACGGATCCCGGCCTGCGCCAGCGCCTCGCCGCCGACCGCGCCGCCCGCCGCGAAAAGGTCCTGGCGGCCGACGCCAATCTGAACGTGTAGAGACTGCCGGCGGCTCCGCAGGGGGCCGCCGCCTTTGCGCCTCCCTCAATCCGCCTGAAATTTATCCGCATTGAGGCGAATGTGCTATATTATGTGTCTTTACGCGCCGGCGTATGCGTACGCGGGCGCGTGAGCCACCGCGTTTTCAATCCGGCGGACGCCGGTTTCATAAATTCCAGGAGGTATGCCTCATGTGTGCAGCACAGCAAAAGCAATTCAAGACTGAAGTCCGGCAAATGCTGGACCTGGTCATCCATTCCCTCTACTCCAACAAGGAGATCTTCCTGCGGGAGATCATCTCCAACGCGTCGGACGCCATCGACAGGGCGCGCTTCGAGTCCCTCAAGGACCAGGCCATCCTGGAGGGCGACAGCGACTGGAAGATCAAGCTGACCGTGGACAAGGCGGCCGGCACGCTGACCGTCAGCGACAACGGCATCGGCATGACGGCGGAAGAGGTCGAGAAGAACATCGGCACCGTCGCCAACTCCGGCACAAAGAACTTCCTGAACGCCCTCAAGGAGAACCAGGAGAAGCTGCCGCCCGAGCTCATCGGCCAGTTTGGCGTGGGCTTCTACTCCGCCTTCATGGTCGCCGACGAGGTGACCGTCGTCACCCGCCCCCACGGCGACGCCAAGCAGGGCACCAAGTGGGTCTCCAAGGGCGACGGCTTCTACACCATCGAGCCCGCCGAAAAGGCGACCCGGGGCACCGACGTCATCATGCACCTCAACGCCGACGACGCCGAGTTCCTCGAGGAGTGGAAGATCCGCAAGATCATCAAGAAGTACTCCGATTTCGTGGAGCATCCCATCTGCATGGACATCACCCACGAGGAGGCGGTGCTGGACAAGGACGGCAAGCAGGTCATGGGCGAGGACGGGAAGCCCGTGCCGCCCAAGGTGACCGTCCAGGAGGAGACGCTGAACTCCTGCAAGGCCATCTGGCTGCGCGCCAAGAACGAAATCAAGCAGGAGGACTACGACGAGTTCTACAAGCACATCTCGCACGACTTCCAGGCGCCCTTCGAGACGCTGCACTGGAGCGTGGAGGGGCAGACCGAGTTCCGCGCCCTGGTCTACATCCCCGCCAAGCCCATGTGGGACATGTTCTCGCAGGACGGCGTCACCCACGGCCTGCAGCTCTACGTGCGCCGCGTCTTCATCACCGACAGCTGCGAGCAGCTCCTGCCGCGCTACCTGCGCTTCCTGCGCGGCGTGGTGGACTCCTCCGACCTGCCGCTCAACGTCTCCCGCGAGATGCTGCAGGAGGCCCGCGCCCTCCAGATCATCCGCAAGAACATCGTCAAGAAGGTGCTCGACACGCTGGCGGACCTGCAGAAGAACGCCGCCGACCGCTACCTGGCCTTCTACGACAGCTTCGGCCCCATCCTCAAGGAGGGCCTGCGGGAGGACTACGAGAACACCGAGAAGCTGCAGCACCTCCTGCTCTTCTACTCCTCCGCCCTGCCCGGCGACAAGCGGACCACCCTCGACGAATACGTCAAGCGCATGCCCGAAGGCCAGAAGGAGATCTACTTCCTGCGGGCGGAGAACTTCAAGGACGCCATGAACTCGCCGCAGCTGGAGGCCCTCAAGCGGAAGGGCTACGAGGTCATCTTCATGACCGACACCGTGGACGAGTTCGTCTTCCCCAACGTGGACAACTTCGACGGCAAGCGCCTGCGCGACATCGCCAAGGGCGACCTGGAGCTGGAGACCGAGGAGGAGAAGAAGGCGGCCGAGGAGTCCCGCAAGGCGGCCGAGAGCATCAACGCCGGCCTCGTCGGCAAGCTGAAGGAGCTGCTCAAGGACCAGGTCAAGGACGTGCGCCTGACCACGCGCCTCACCGACAGCGCCTGCTGCCTCGTGGACGACGAATGGGCCCTCTCGCAGCAGATGCAGCGCATGATGAAGGCCCTGAAGCAGGACGTGCCCGAAAGCAAGCAGATCCTTGAGCTCAACCCCGACCATCCGCTCATCTCCGCCATGCGCGCCGCCTACGACAAGGACGCGGCCGACCCGCGCATTGAGGGCTACGCCAAAATGCTTCTTGCGCAGGCGCAGCTCATGGCGCACCAGCCCATCGACAATCCGCTGGACTTCGCGGCGCAGGTCTCCCGCCTCATGGCCGATGGCCTCAAATGATTTCCAGAAGTAGAATAACAACCTAAACACAAGGAAGATACGACAATGATTCACAGACCAATGAATGTAGCCGTCGTGGGCGCCACGGGCGCTGTCGGCGTCGAGATGTGCAAGACGCTTGAGAAGCGCAACTTCCCCGTGAAGGACCTGCGCCTGCTGGCCAGCTCCCGCTCGGCGGGCAAGAAGGTGCAGTGCCTGGGCAAGGAGTGGACCGTCCAGGAGCTGACCCCCGCCTCCTTCGCGGGCATCGACGTGGCGCTCTTCTCCGCCGGCGCCTCCATCTCCAGAGAGTTCGCAAAATACGCGGTCGAGGCCGGCGCGGTCGTCGTGGACAACTCCAGCCAGTTCCGCATGGACCCCGCCGTCCCGCTGGTGGTCCCCGAAGTCAATCCGGAGGACATCAAATGGCACAAGGGCATCATCGCGAACCCCAACTGCACGACCATCATCATGCTCGTGGCGGTCAAGCCGCTGCATGACCTCTCCCCCGTGAAGCGCATCGTCGTCTCCACCTACCAGAGCGCCTCCGGCGCCGGCGCGAAGGGCATGGCCGAACTGCTGGAGCAGACGAAGACGGTGCTGGCCGGCGGCGCGGCCGAGCCCAAGGTCTTCAAGTGGCCGTACGCCTTCAACGTCTTCAGCCACAACACCGACATCGGCGAAAACGGCTACAACACCGAGGAGATGAAGAT
>CACZQQ010000004.1 GCA_902783355.1 uncultured bacterium | reverse complement strand
TAAGGAATGATGAGGAAAGCCTACTTGAAGGGCCTGTAGGGGCGGCCGGCCCATTCGATGCCGATGTGGCCGGAGAACTCCTGCGTGTTGAGGCGGATGCCGTGGACCAGCACGCTCATGGCGGCCAGCGCCACGTTGAGGACGTGCCCGAAGAGGATGATGAGGAGCCCCACGGGAATGAGCGCGATGTTGAGCTTCCAGAGGCCGGCGCCCATCTGGTTGAAGGCGTCCGCAATGTAGAGCGTGGAGAGGCCCACGGCGTAGAGGCGGATGTAGGAGAGGATGTCGGAGAGGCTGTTGATGAAGTTGAAGGGGGCGTAGAAGACGTCGCCCAGTTCGCGCCAGTTGACCGCGCAGGTCAGGATGAGCACGCCCCCCACCGCGTACATATAGGAGGGGATTGTGAAGTTCTCAAAGGTTCCGTCAATGAGCAACGCCTTGACCGAGAAGTAGTTGGCCCACAGGAAGAGCGCCCAGCCGATGTTGCCCAGGCGCGCCCGCCACGACTTCACCACGCTCGTCTTCCACAGGCGGGCCAGCGACAGGTGCGTGGCGCCGATGAAGAAGCACAGCAGCTTGATGTTGTCCTGCCCCTTGTCGCCCTGGAGGCACGAAAGCCCGCCCCACGAGAGGCCGAACCATGTGCCGGAAAGCGCGCCCCAGAGGAGGATGCATAGGGACATGACGACGCCCAGCCGCAGCGGCAGCGCGGCCTGCTCGTCGGCGCTTCCCTTCCTGTGGAGCCGCCAGAGGCCGTAGCCGCAGGCCGCCAGGGCGAGGAGGCCGTAGCCCGCGTCGCCCACGAGGAGCCCCGCGAAGAGCGACAGGAAGACAAGCAGGGAGATTGAGACGTCGATTTCATGGTAGCCGGGCAGGATGCCCACCACGTCCAGGACGACCTGCGCAATCCGGAAGGGCTTGGGCAGCACGAGCTTGGTCGGCACCTTGTCGTCGGTTTCGGCCACGTCCTGATAGCGGATGGCCCAGCCGTTGCGGCGGGCGGCCGTGCGCAGCTGGTCCAGCCGCGATTCGGGGACGTAGCCCTGCAGATAGGCCAGCGCGGTGCCGGACTTGCCCATGCCCGCCAGCGTGGTTTCGTAGGCGATCTCGTGGTCGAGGGCGGCCAGCGCACGCTCCAGCGCCGCCGACGAGCCGTTCGCCAGCGCCTTCAATTCGCCGTCCAGGGACACTGTCTTCGTCTGCAGCTGCGCCATCTCCTGGCGGATCTTGGCCAGATCGCGGCCGCAGGGGAAGGAGGCCAGCGGCAGGCCGGCGCCTTCAAGGGAATTCTCCGAGACGACGAGGAAGCAGCGCTGCTCCTTCGTGGCGGAGACCTCCAGGAGGCGCGCGCCGCTGGGCAACGCAACCTTCTCCTGGGGGCGGCAGGCGCACAGCGCGCAATGGAAGCCAATCTTCTCCAGACGGGCGAGAACCGTCTCGTCGAACTGCCCCCACGGCAGGAGCCCCTCCTCCGCGCGCTGAAGCGTGCGCAGGCGCTCCTCCGCCTGGCGGCGGGCCTCCAGGGCCTCGCAGGCGCGGTCCGCCACACGCGCGTCCGTGTCGTCGGCGGCGGAAGGCCGCGGCGCGTCCGCCGCCCTGCCCTTCTTCTTGTCCGCCATCATGGCCAGCTGCTGCACGGCGCGGTTGAGGCGGTCGCGGCGCGCCTGGAGCGTCTCCAGCCGTCCGGAAGAGTGCGCCTCCGTGGGCGCCACCACATGGAGGGCGGCCAGGTGCTGGAGCACCCGCAACGACTGCGCCTGCTCGCTGGCCAGGCAGACAATCGTGGTCAATTTCATCGGCTCTATCATGATGCAGCCTCCTCGGCGGCGGGAGCGGCCACCATCGCCGCGTCGCGCCCCTGGCATTTGGCCTTCGCAATCTTGGAACGGCCGACGGAGTTGGTCTCCTGGTCGCCGAGATAGATGTTGATGCGGCGGATGTTCTCCTGCGCATTCGGAATCTTGACCTTCTCGAAGAGGTTGACGCGCTGGGAGACGACGCGCAGTTCATCCTCCAGGCGGGAGAGCTGCTCCTCCATGAGGGAAAGCGTCAGCTGCGCCTCCGCCTGCCGGCGCACGAGGTCCAAGGCGTCGTCCAGCCAGACAGGCGTCTCGAAGAGGTCGTAGTCGGCGACGGCGACGTCGAGGGCCTCGAAGAAAGGCACCTCGATGCCGGCGACATTGCGGCTTCCAACACGGAACTCGTTGATTTTCAAGAGGTTAGAGACATCCACCGCCTCCATCATGGCGAAAAGCCCCTGGCTGGGGAGGCACTCCGCCGCCAGCGCCTCCGCCTGCCGGCGCGCCTCGGCGAGGCGTTCCCGCCCCTGGCGCACCTCCAGCTGCAGCTGCTGCTTCTTGAGCTGCAGCGTGGGGAGGTAGCGCTCGAAGCGGCGCAGGTCGTCCCGCTGCTGCTTGAGTTCGTTCTTGGTCAGTTTGATCTTGGCCACGGCGTGCTTCTCCTTTCGGTGGAAACGGCTACGCCTGCGCGGCGGCGTGCGCCGCGTCCTTCGGCCAGTACTTGGCCAGCATCTCGGACTTGACGCCCGTCTCCGCAGGCGCGAAGCACTCCGCCAGAATCTTCCAGCCGCGGTCGAGGGCCTCCTCCAGCGGGATGTTCACGCTCAGGTCCATCATGTTGCTCTCGAAGAGGCCGCCGTATTTGAGGAGCTTCCTGTCCCATTCGGACATGCGGAAGCCCATGGACTGCTTCTCCAGCGCGTCCTTGTATTCGGCGTAGAGGCGGATCATGGTGTCCATGAGGGTGCGGTGGTCGTCGCGCGTGCGGCTGTTGACCTGCTGCTTCAGGCGGGAGAGGGAGCCGAAGGGCTCGATGCGGCCGCCGGAGAGGTAGAACTGCCCCTCCGTGAT
>CACZQQ010000003.1 GCA_902783355.1 uncultured bacterium | reverse complement strand
GGGATCTTCAATAGGGCCGGCTGCCACGCGGGCGCACAGCTGGTAGGAACCCCAGTCCCATCCGAAGCGCGACAGCGAGACGAAGTTGGCGGGCAGCTCCGGCGGATTTTCGTCCTTCCCACGGTTGACAGCCTGCCCCCAGATGACGGGCAGCTCCTTGCCGTTGACGTCGTAGATGTGGGAGGTCTTGCCCATGTCGGTGTCGAGAATGAAGGCGAAGTTGCCGTCGCGTGGGAAGTCGGGATGGTGGAGGCGGACGAAATGCTGCGTGATTTCAAGGCCGGAGAGTTCGACGAAGGGACGTCCGTCCGGCGTGTGGCCGCCCTTGAAGGCGGAGGGGCCTTCGTAGGGGCGGTAGGCCTTGTTGTCGTCGCTGACATAGAGGCGCAGGTTCGCTTTCGTGAAGCGGATGGGGCGCGCCGTCTGGATGTCGCTGACGATGCGGATGCGGGCGATGGGCGCCGCCTTCAAGTCGGCGGCGGGCAGGTCGCGGACGGCGTCCATCTTGGGGTCGCGGCGCGACCAGAGGCCCGGATGGGTCAGATGCCACGGGTCGATGAGGGGGAAATTGCCGTACTTGGCGACCTGCTCCGGATAGGCGTCCGCGCTGTAGTACAGGGCGGCGTCGTCCCAGATGCTGTCCCAGCACCAGACCTCCATGCCGTACTTGTGGCCGAGGCGGATGGTCTCGGCAAGCGCGTCGTAGGTGTCCAGCGTCTTCGTGAGGCGCGCCTTGCCCTCCGGATGCTCGAAGTGGCCGCGTCCGTCCTGCCCGTAGCGTGCGGCGACCTTTGTGGGATAGAGGGTCAGGCCGCAGCAGTTGACGCGGAAGTTCACCTTCTTGAAGCCCGCCTCGGCGAGTTCCTTGAGGCGCTTCTCCCAGACCTCCAGAGGATAGTATTCGGCGTTCGCGTCTTTGCCTTCCTGGTCGAAGAAGACGTAGTCGAGGAAGTCGATGGTCGTGCTCAAGGCAGGCGCGGCGGCGGTCCTGCAGGCGAAGAGGGCTGCCAGAAGCAGGGACAGCCCGGCGAGGCGGAAGGGAGATTTCATCACTTGTGGTATTGTGTCGTGGGACGCTTATTTCATCAGGTCGGCGACCACCTCTTCGGCGACGCTCTTCAGGAGGCCGAGTTCGTAGAGGAGGTCGATGACGGTGTAGCGCACGCGGATGAGCTGCGCGGTCAGGACGCCGTGGAGGCACTGCGTGTAGTCCAGGTTGATCTGGGCGGGCGAGACCGGGCAGCCGGCCGCCTGGAGCATCCGCCTGAGTTCGGCGGTGGGGAGCAGCTGGCCGCGCAGGCGGCGGCGCATCTCCTCCCAGAGGCGCTCGATGGCCTCGCGGCGCTCCTGCAAGGCCGCCCCGGAACGGAATTTGCGCATGGCGGTCTGCGGGATGCCTTCGCCGTAGCAGCCGCGCTTGAGCAACTCGGCGATCTCCGCCTCACGCTCCGCCACCGTCAGGCCCGGCTTCATCCGCGGGCGCAGAGACTCGAAGTCGTTGTCGCGCACGGTCTCCAGAAGGCGGTTGGAGATGATGGAGCCGACGCCCACCTTGAAGCCGTGGGAGACGTCCTCGCCATCGCACTGAAGCCCTTCCATCTCCCAGACATGGCTGAAGAGGTGCTCCGCGCCGGAGGCGGGGCGGCTGTCGTGCTTCATCTGCATCGAGTAGCCCGTGGAGGCCAGCCCGTCGAAGATGCGGCGGAAGTCGTGCGGGTCGGCCAGCCAGCCGCGCAGCGGCTTCTGGATGAGGTCCCACTCGCGGTGGGTGACGGGGTCCTCGCCGAGGGCGTCCGCGATGAGCCAGTCGCCGCCGGCGGGCAGCTTGGCCAGCAGGTCGGCGTAGCCGGAGGCCAGCATGGGCGCGGGCGCCGTCGCGAGGATGGCGGTGTCGGCGCAGATGGCGTAGGGCGCGGGGCATTGCACGGTCTTCTTCGTGCCATTCACGGACATGGCACCGCCGGCTGCTGTATAACCATCTACGGAGCAAGCGGTTGCAACACAGCAGTAGGGCAGGTTGCGGATTCCGCTGGCGCATTTGACAAGGTCGTTGATGACGCCCGAGCCGACCGCCACGGGAACGACCGGCGCCGCCGGCATGAGGCGCGCAAGTTCCTCCGAATACGAGTAGTTGGGGTGGAGGCGCGGCGTGCCGGGGAAGACGTAGGGCTCATGCGGCTGCAGGCCGGCGGACGCCAGAAGCGCCTGCGCCTGTTCGCCGGCGACGCGCCACGTGTTGCCGTCCGCGACGATCCACGGGCGGCAGCCGGGGAAGTTTTCCTTGAGGAGTTCGGGGAGGGCGGCGAGGGCGCCTTCGCCCAGGATGAAGGCCTTCGTGTAGATGCCTTCCGGCAGCGTGACTTTGTGCGTGGACATGGCTTGCTATGCGTGGATTTCGTTTTGCTTGGCGACGAGGTTGTCGGCGCCGTAGGTCTTGCGCAGGAGCGGCTTCTCGATCTTGCCGGTGGGGTTTCGCGGGACGTGGGCGAAGATGACCTTGCGGGGCCGCTGGTAGCGCGGGAGCGCGAGGCAGAACTGGTTGACCTCCTCCTCCGTCAGCGTGTGGTCGGGCTTGACCTCGATGATGGCCGCCGCGATCTCGCCCAGACGCGCGTCCGGAAGCCCGATGACCGCCACGTCCTTGATGGCGTCGTGCTTCCGCAAGAAGTCCTCGATCTGGACGGGATAGAGGTTCTCGCCGCCCGTGATGATGACGTCCTTCTTGCGGTCCACGAGGAAGATGAAGCCGTCCTCGTCCTCC
>CACZQQ010000002.1 GCA_902783355.1 uncultured bacterium | reverse complement strand
TCCTCGACTGGGCCTACAAGCCATGAAACTCTCCGTCATCATTCCCGTCTTCAATGAGGTGAAGACCGTCGCGACGGTCATCGAGAGCGTGCGCCACTGCGGCGTGCAGGACCTGGAGATCATCGTGGTGGACGACTGCTCCACCGACGGCACGGGCGCGCTGCTGGACAGCCTGCCGCCCTCCCCCGACCTGGTCGTCAGGCACCATGCGCGCAACATGGGCAAGGGGGCGGGCATCCGCACCGCCCAGGCGGCGGTCACCGGCGACGCGGTCATCATCCAGGACGCCGACCTGGAGTATTCGCCCACTGAGTTCCCGCAGATGTTCTCGCTCATCGAGCGCGGCCTTGCGGACGCGGTCTTCGGCAGCCGCTATTCGGGGCGCGTCCTGCTGGTGGACACCTTCGTCCACTACATGGGCAACCGTCTTCTGACGACCTGTTCCAACATCTGCTCCAACCTGCATCTGACGGACATGGAGACCTGCTACAAGATGGTCCGCGCGGACATCTTCAAGTCCTTCACGCTGGAGTGCAACCGCTTCGGCTTCGAGCCCGAGATCACCGCCAAGCTCGCCAAACGCCGCGCCCGCATCTACGAAGTCCCCATCGCCTACACCGCCCGCGGCGCCGAGGCCGGCAAGAAGATCGGCTGGCGGGACGGCATCGCCGCCTTCTGGTACATCCTGAAATACAACTGGTTGCGCTAAAATGCAACCACTTCTCCACAAAAGGAATTGACGTCATGAGCAAGCATCTGTGCAGCCAATACGAACCCGCGGCCCTCGAGCCCAAGTGGCAGGGCTACTGGGCCGAGCACAAGACATTCAAGGCCGTCGACTGCGACTACAGCCGCAAGAAGCTCTACGTGCTGGACATGTTTCCCTATCCGTCGGGCGCAGGCCTCCACGTCGGCCATCCCGAAGGCTACACCGCCTCCGACATCTGGTGCCGCTACAAGCGCATGCAGGGCTACAACGTCCTGCACTGCATGGGCTGGGACGCCTTCGGCCTGCCCGCCGAGCAGTACGCGGTCAAGACCGGCACCCATCCGGAAATCACAACTGAAAAGAACATCAAGAACTTCAAGCGACAGCTGGAATCCTTCGGCTTTAGCTTCGACTGGGACCGCGAGATCAAGACCTGCGAACCTGCCTACTACAAGTGGACCCAGTGGATCTTCAGCAAGCTCTTCGAGAAGGGCCTCGCCTATGAATCCTTCCAGCCGGTGAACTGGTGCCCGCAGCTGGGCACCGTCCTGGCCAACGAGGAGGTCATCAACGGCCGCTCCGAAGTCGGCAACTACCCCGTCATCCGCAAGCCCGTCCGCCAGTGGGTCCTCAAGATCACCGAATACGCCGAGCGCCTGCTGGACGGGCTGGAGGGCCTCGACTGGCCCGAGGGCACGCTGGAGATGCAGCGCAACTGGATCGGCAAGTCCACCGGCGCGGAAGTCGACTTCGCCGTCGACGGACACGATTGCAAGATCAAGGTCTACACCACGCGCCCCGACACCCTCTTCGGCGCCTCCTACATGGTCCTCGCCCCCGAACACGAACTCGTGGAGAAGATCACCGTGCCCGAACAGCAGGCCGCCGTCCGCGAATACGCCGAGGCCGCCAAGAACAAGTCCGACCTCGACCGCACGGAACTCTCGAAGGACAAGACAGGCGTCTTCACGGGCGCCTACGCCATCAATCCCGTCAACGGCGCGAAGATTCCCGTGTGGGTCTCCGACTATGTGCTGGCCTCCTACGGCACGGGCGCCATCATGGCCGTGCCGGAAGGCGACGACCGCGACTTCGAGTTCGCCACCAAGTTCGGCCTGCCCATCCACTGCGTCCTGCTGCCCACGGCGGAAGCCGCGGCCGCCGCCGGCGTCAGCCTCGACGACCTCAAGGCTGGCAAGGCCTGCTGGACTGGACAGGCCACCCTCTGCAACTCCTCCAACGACGAAATCAGCCTGGACGGCATGGACGTCACGCAGTCCAAGAAGGCAATCACGGAGTGGCTGGAGAAGAAGGGCTGCGGCAAGGCGAAGGTCAACTTCAAGCTGCGCGACTGGCTCTTCAGCCGCCAGCGCTACTGGGGCGAACCCTTCCCGCTGGTCCACTATCCCGACGGCCACGTGGGCCTCGTCCCCGAAGACCAGCTGCCCGTCGTCCTGCCCGAGATGCAGGACTACAAGCCGACGGAGGACGGCGAGCCGCCGCTGGCGCGCGCGAAGGAGTGGCTGAAGTGGACCGACCCGAAGACGGGCGAGGTCTGCCAGCGCGAGACCAACACGATGCCGCAGTGGGCGGGCTCCTGCTGGTACTACCTGCGCTACATAGACCCGCACAACGACAAGCAGGGCTGGGACCCCGAGAAGGAGAAGTACTGGATGCCGGTGGACCTCTACGTCGGCGGCGCGGAGCACGCCGTCCTCCACCTGCTCTATTCGCGCTTCTGGCACCATGTCCTCTACGACCTGGGGCTCGTCTCCACGCCCGAGCCGTGGAAGCGCCTCATCCACCAGGGCCTCATCCTGGGCACCTCCTACAAGGACAAGCGCGGCGTCCTCATCCCCAACGACCAGGTGGAGGCCCGCGACGGCAAGTTCTTCAACAAGGAGAACGGCGAAGAGCTGGTCACCCTGCCCGCCAAGATGTCCAAGTCCCTCAAGAACGTCGTCAATCCCGACGACATCATCCGCCAGTACGGCGCGGACGCTTTCCGCCTCTACGAGATGTTCATGGGGCCGCTGCGGGAGGTCAAGCCGTGGAACACGGCGGGCGTGGAAGGCGTCTACCGCTTCCTCCACCGCTTCTGGAAGATGTGCGTCAACCCCGAGACCGGCGACCTGGCCGCCGAAGTGGACGACGAGCCCATGACCGCCGAGCAGGAGCGCCTCCTCCACCAGACCATCAAGAAGGTCACCGACGACATCGAGGGCATCAGCTACAACACCGCCATCAGCCAGCTGATGGTCTTCGTCAACGAGTTCTCCAAGGCGAAGCACCGCAACCGCAAGGCGCTGGAGACCGCCGTCCTGCTGCTGGCCCCCATGGCGCCCCACATCTGCGAGGAGCTCTGGGAGCGCTTCGGGCACGAGGGCACCCTCGCCTACGCGCCGTGGCCCAAGTACGACGAGGCCAAGACGAAGGTCGCCGAAGTGGAGATCCTCGTGCAGGTGAACGGCAAGCCGAAGGCGCGCCTCATGGTGCCCGCCGGCGCCGACAAGGAAGCCCTGCTGAAGCTTGCCAAGGCGGAGGCCGCCGTCGCCGCCCTCCTGGAGGGCAAGACGCTCGTGAAGGAAATCGCCGTCCCCGGCCGCCTTGTCTCCTTTGTCGTGAAATAGGCCATGCTCAAGCTGCAGACCATCCCCGTCGGAATGCTCCAGGTCAATTGCTATCTGGTCTGGGACGATTCCACCCGCGAGGGGCTTCTCGTGGATCCAGGCGCGGAGGCGCCGCGCCTTCTGGCCGCCGTCATGGAACACGGAATCTCCCTCAAGGGCATCCTGCTGACGCACGGCCACGTGGACCACATCGGCGCCCTGCCCGAGCTGGCCGTCCATCTGAGCGCGCCCGTCTGGATGGCCGCCGAGGAGGTCCCCCTCTACAAGTCGCCGCTGAACGAGCTGATGCCGTGGCTGCCCCATGTGGAGAACCTTCCCGAACCCGCCAAGACGATGCCGTCGCTGGCCGGCGCGGCCCTGCAGGCGATTCCCACGCCGGGCCATACGCCTGGCGGCGTCTCCTACTATTTCCCCGACGACAAATTCATCCTGACGGGCGACACGCTCTTCGCGGGGGCCGTCGGCCGGACCGACCTGGGCGGGGACGCCGACGTGCTGAAGCACTCCGTGACGGAGGTGCTCTTTGCCCTGCCGGAGGAGACCGCCGTCTATCCGGGCCACGGGCCGTCCACGACCATCGGCCGCGAGAAGGCGGCGCCCTTCCAGGGATGGTGACGACAGAGGAAGAGCGACCATGGCAAAACCCGAAATCGTCGTGGCCGACTGCCTGGGCGCCTGCAGCGGCGTCCTCCGTGCCCTGCGCCTCTTCGACGCGCAGGCGGCGCGGTTGCCAGCCGGCCAGCGCATCCATGTCCTCCATGAACTCGTCCACAACGACTGCGTCACCGCCTCCATGACGGCGCGCGGCGCGCATTTCATCGCCACGCCGGACGAGCTTCCTCAAGGGGAGGAGGCCTTCATCGGCGCCCATGGCGCCACGTTGGAGGAGGAAACCCGGCTGACGGCCCGCACGGCACGGCTCACCGACGCCACATGCCCCGCCGTGCACCGCCTCCATGAAACCGTCGCCGCCCTGACGGCGGCTGACGAGCTGATCGTCTGCGGGCAGCCCGACCATCAGGAAGTCCGAAGCCTCCTCTCCCGCTCCGGAGCAGGACGCAATTTCCTTGTCGCCAATGAGAAGGACATTGCCATGCTGCCCGAGCTGAACCACCCCGCCCTCCTCTGCCAGACCACGCTTGACTATCGCGAAAGCCTGCGCTTCCAACAGCTGCTGGCCGCACGCTTCCCCAACTGCCGCCAGCTGGCCCTGACCTGCCGCGCCTCGCAGGAGCGGCAGCAGGCCGTGGAGAAGCTGGTGCAGACATGCGACGCCCTTCTGGTCATCGGCTCGCGCCATAGCGCCAACGCCAACCGCCTGCGCGAAATCGGCCTGCGGGCGGGCATCCCCTCCTGGCTGGCCAACACGCCGGAGGAACTGCCGCCGGAATGGCGCTCCCACCGCCGCATCGGCGTCACGGCCGCCGCCAGCACCACCGACCAGCTCATCCGGCAAATGCTGGACACCCTGGAAAACCCGCCACCCACGGAATAACGTCTATGGATAATTCGGAAGACAAAGCCCCCCTGCCGCCACGCCACATCGCCATCATCATGGACGGCAACGGCCGCTGGGCGACCGCCAGGGGCCTCGAGCGCTCCGAAGGACACCGCGCCGGCGCACGCCAGCTGGAGACCGTCCTCCGAGCAGCCCGCCAGGCCGGCGTCAAGGAGCTGACCCTGTACGCCTTCTCCACCGAAAACTGGAACCGTCCCAAGCCGGAGGTGCGCACGCTCATGGCGATCTTTCGCCATTATGCCACATCCGCCCTGAAGCAACTCGTCGACGGTAAAGTCCGCCTGAACATTTTGGGCCGACTTGACAAGCTGCCCGCAACCACCGCCTTCGCCCTGCGACGCGCCATGGCCGCCACCGCCGGCAACCGCGACTTCACGCTCAACATCGCCATCAACTACGGTGGACGCGCTGAAATCTGTGACGCCGCCAGCGCCATCGTGGCGCGCCGCGTCGCCGCAAAGGACGCCTCGCCCGTCACCGAAGAGGAGTTCACCGCCGCGCTCTACTGCCCGCAGATGTCGCCGCCCGACCTGCTCATCCGCACCGGCGGCGAACAGCGCCTCTCGAACTTCCTCCTGTGGGAACTCTCCTACGCGGAGTTCTA
>CACZQQ010000001.1 GCA_902783355.1 uncultured bacterium | reverse complement strand
TACGCGGGCGTGATGTCGCACTTCTTGGCGGCGGCCCGCAGCTGCTTGATGATGGCGCGGCAGGAGGAGGGGCGGTTTTCCTTCTTGTAGCTGGCGCAACCGCGGATGACATCCGCCAGCGGGCGGAATTCCAGCAGTTCCGGAATCTCGCCGATGGCGGTGCCGTTCTCGCGCATGGAGAGGGTCGCCTCGTTGCGGAAGGACTTGTTCATGGCGTCCTTTGCGTTTTGCGCCAACGGCTTTGCGCCGAAGATGATGGAGAAGGTGATGCCCAGCGCGAAGATGTCCGTCACCTCGCTGAGCTTCTCCCGTGCGATCTGCTCCGGCGAGAAGTAGCCCGCCGTCCCCGCCACGCTGGAGGACTTGACGCCCGACTGGACGGAGATTCCGAAGTCAATGAGGCGGATTCGCCCGCTGCGCTCGAGCATGAAGTTGGAGGGCTTGATGTCCAGGTGGATGATGTTCCGCAGATGGAGCATTTCGATGGCCTGGCAGATGTGGATGCAGACGCTGACCTTCTCTTCGATGGAGAGGACCTTGAGGAGGCCCTTGTCGGAGAGGTCGATGCCGTAGATGCGCTCCATGAGGAGGTCCCAGCCCAGCTCCAGACCGAAGCGGCGCACCTTCCGCAGCCCGTAGATGTGCACGGGCGTCTGGATGACGTTGTCGCTCTGCAGGAGGCTGCCGATGTGATATTCGTTGGTGATGTGGCGCACCTTGGTCGCGTAGGAGATGTTGCCCAGCTTGCCGCGGTCGAGGCGTGTGCGCTTGTTCCCCAGGAACTTGTCCAGCCAGTTGCGGATGGACTTGATGCAGAAGTTCTCGCCGGCGAGGCGGCCGTTGTAGAGGATGCACTCCGCGCCGTGGGAAAGGATCTCGCCGATGGTATAGGCGGTGTCCTTGTCACTCAGCGTCTTGAACTTCTCGTTCAGCTTGGCGTTCAGCGGCAGGGGCGTCATGGGCAGATGCAGGTCCATGTAGTCCAGGACCTCCTTGGCCAGGACGATGGGCGCGGCCTGCGCGAGGCTGTGGGCCGCCGTCGGGATCTTCGGGAGGCCGGAAAGGGCCGCGCCTGGAATGCCGCTGATGGTGGTCGCGTCGCCGCGCGTAGGCTGGTCGGGGGCGCTGTCGCGGAGCATTTCCTCTGAAATGACCTGGGTGCGGTCCCGCGGCAGGCGCGGCGTCGTGACCTCCTCCGCCGCCGGAGGAGGGGCCTCCTCCTGCGGAGGCGGCGCGGGAGCCGGAGCCACGGTTTCTATAACTTGTTGCTGCGCAACATGTTGTGCAATCTCCTCGGCGGGGCGTTCGTCGATTTTGATCTCCGCCGTGGGCGCATCCTCCCTGGCCGTGGGAGGCGGCGGGGCCCCCGGCCGCCGCGTGACGGACGACGCGCGGCGCACCGCGTTCGCGGCGTTCAGGTTGATCACGCTGCGGCGGCGCGGCGAAGCGGCGCCGGCGGCATCCAGCTTCTCCGGGTTCTTCAGCTCGTCTGGAGTGAGGTATTTTCTTGCCATGGGAAAAGGGATGTCGGGTTAGAGTTTCTTGATTCTCTTGAGCATGGTCAGGATGTCGTCGTCCTCTGGATTGAGCTTCTTGGCCTCGTCGCCGAGATCCACTTGCAAATCAGGGAGTTTGACATGCTGGTCGATTGTCCTGCGCGCCTTGGTCTGGGCGTGCTCCTCCGCCACGCGGTTGAAGTCGGCCACCAGCTCCGCCGGCGCGCGGGAGTAGAGCATGGAGACGGTCAGGCGCATCTCCTTGAGCGCCGGATTCTCCACCACGCTGTACAGCGGCTTGACGGACTGCTCGTTGAAATATTCGACGACGCTGTAGAAGGCGGTGGGGGCGCCGCCTTCGGGCACCTCCAGCAGGAAGAGGGCCTCGATGGTCTGCTCGGGCGCCAGCAGCAGCGGATTGTGGTGCTTGGCGATCTGGGAGCCGACCTCCTGGTCGGGCTTGAAGTTGAAGACGGTGTAGTGGTTGAAGTAGGGCTTCGAGAGGAAGAGCGCGAAGTCCTCCGCGTCGATGTGCTCGTCCAGCAGCTTGAGATCGGCGTTCTTCTGCGGCACCGCGAAGAACTGCCTGAGGCTGTCCACGATCATGCCGTTGAACTTGTCCTCGGAGAGGCGCTTCTCGAACTTGACGCGGTTGCTGAACATGAAGATGTTGCCCGTCACGCCCGCGTCGATGGCGGGCGCCACCGAATGGTTCATGAAATTGGAGGTGTTCGTCACGAATTCGCCCGACTCCAGCCGCGCATACGGCAGGATCAGGCCGAACATCGTCTTCTCCTCCAAGGGGATGTCATCGCGTACCACAAGGTCCTCCAGGATGCCGCGCGCGATGCCGTTGCCCGTGCCGCCGCCTGTCGCCGCGAAGACGAAGCTCCCCCGGACCAGGTTCGTCAGCTGACGGCGCACCGAATTGTAGGCGTCGTAGCCGATGGCGGGGTCCATGCGCGACCCCTGGAAGCTGCCCACGCCGCTGCTCAGGCTCGCAAGGATCTTCTCCCCGCCGCCCGACAGCTTCCCAAGTTCCACCTCCGAGACATTGACCGCAACCGCCTCGCTGTCCCACTTCGTCGCGATTTTGCAGCCTGCGCCGCCGATGCCGATGACTCTCATTTCGATGTGCTCTCCAGGTATTCAGATGGCTTGCTCGTGAAATTGCCAGATTTCACCAGATGCTGCAACGCACTGGCGCCGAAATGTGTAATGAAAATGTTCTTCCTGTTGCGGCTGTCGCGCAGGTCGATCAGCCCCAGCAGGCGCATCGCCTCGATCGCCGCCATCGCCGTCTGCTTCGTCCGCGTCAGCCCCAGGTGCTTCAGGTCGTCAAAGTAGTTCGTGATATTGTAGGCGACGGACTTGTATTCGCTCACCGTCGCCCAGTACAGCGCCAGGAAGTGCTCCTCGCCCAGCCGCGACAGCTGCATCTTGATCAATTCCGCCGCCGATTCGACGGCAGGGGAGGGCGCCTGCGGCTTCGACGCCGCCTCGGCCCTCGTCTTGTTGCCCGCCAATGCCATTCTCGCTCCTGAAATGACGCTTCCCGCGCGCGCCTTCCGCGCGTAATTCACTATACTATACTCCATGATGCGACATTGGCGGCCGACGCCATGCGTTTTCTTCGATTTTCAGACACTACGTCTTCCCATTTTATACGTCATCTTCTTGGCTCCTATATTGTTGTATATAAATTAATACTAAACTACAATATACTATACTATATTAAAGTATATGTTATTAAACTTTAGTATAGTCAAAATGTGGCTGCAGAGCAGGGGAAAGACGTCCGGCCACGGTGAAAACATCTCCTTCCTTGGGCAGTCACGGGATTTATGTATATAGTATGTTATTTCCATCGGCGCCGCCTGTTTCTTTTAAGGAATAGAGAGGACGGCGGAGCCGCCATTCCATGAAGTCAATCCCCCTCAAAACACAGGAGAAAGAGCCATGGCAGACATCAAGCAAGAGCTCTTCGCGGACGGCATTGGCCAGATTCACTTTGCGGGCGGCATGGTCCGCTTCGACCTGGTGACCCTGCAGCCGACGGAAGAGGGCAAGGGTCCCGTGCCCGAATCCCACACGCGCCTCATCATGCCGCCGCAGGGCTTCCTGGCGGCCTTCAACTCGATGCAGCAGCTCATTGACAAGCTGATCGAGGCGGGCGTGCTGAAGAGGAACACGAACAACTAAAGGGGAGGGCGACGAAATGCCTGAATTCACCATCAATCCGAATTTCGGCGCGGCCCCGGTCGGCGACTTCAGCGTCAACGCCCTTGCGGCTGTGGCCGCAGCGCCTGCGCCCTCCGCCCCGGCTCCTGCGGCCGCCGGCAAGTCCACGGGCGACCCCGACCTGGCGCCTGGCCAGAAGCGGCCCGAAGGCGCCCAGAAGTCGATTTATGGTGAAATCCCCCAGATTCCCGTGCTGGAGGCGGTGGACGGCATCCGCTTCGACTTCAACCACGGCATCCGCATCCTCTTCCCGCACAACGGGAAGACATACCATGTCACCTTCATGGACATCGACACGGGCGTCATCCTCTACAGCAACGACACCGTGCCGGGCGCCTTCTTGACCTCCGTCAAGAAGTTCTACATCCGCTTCCGCCTCATCATCCACGAGAAGGGGAACGAGAAGCCCGTCTTCCAGCACGACATGGATCTGGCGGGAAAGGAGGTCATGGTGCAGCTGCCGGTGGGGACCATCGGCGACTCCATCGGCTGGTTCAGCTACGTGGAGCGCTTCCAGCTAAAGCACAAGTGCAAGCTCGTCTGCGTGATGACGCCGTGGATCGCGGCGCTGGTCAAGGACCAGTATCCCGACATCACCTTCATCGCGCCCGAGGACACCGTGAAGTACAAGCCCTACGCCAGCTACTACATGGGGCTCTTCTTCAGAGGGGACGTGGACAACCAGCCCATCGACTTCCGCTACATCGGGCTGCACCGCACGGCGGGATACATCCTCGGCCTCGACGGCGACGACCTCAACGACCTGCCGCCGCGCTTCAACCTCTCCGCGCCACGCCAGATCAAGGAGAAATACGTCTGCATCGCGGCCCAGTCCTCCTCCCAGGCCAAGTACTGGAACAACCCCTTCGGCTGGCTGACAGTCGTCAAATTCCTGAAGGACAACGGGTACCGCGTTCTGTGCATAGACAAGGAGAAGGTCCACGGGACGGGGCTCCACTGGAACTACATCCCCTATGGCGCGGAGGACTTCACGGGCGACATCCCGCTGCAGGAGCGCGTCAATCTGATAAAGGACGCGGACTT